>JAFGTL010000768.1 GCA_016934125.1 Candidatus Hydrogenedentota bacterium | reverse complement strand
CTGGCCGATACCAGAACTCGCCCTTCGCTCACGGGCGTCGAACGCCGTCGCACGCGCGCCATACGTCGCCAAGACCGCGCGAGCCGAAGCGTAGTGAAGAGAGCGCCGACGGCCCACGCGCCCATCAGCCACGCCCCCGGACACAGCCCGCTGCAGGACGGCGTCGCGGCGGCAGGTGCCGGGATGGTTGAGGGTCGGGGGGAGGCCGCCGCGAGGGAATGCTCCGCAGCCCTTGCACGGACCTCCTCGACTGGGCACGACAAAGCGGCCGGCTCGGGCACTCCCGCGGATCTCCCCTCGCCCGGGACAACGGTTGCGCCTTCCGGCGCCGGTAGCAGTGGCAAAGGAACGACAAGCAGGGGCATCACAAGCAAGCGCAGCGGCACAAGCATCCACAGCCAGAAGCGAAGGGCCGACGAGGCCCGGCGAAGCGCCAGAGTCACAAGCAAGACAAGGCCTGCAAGCACGGTGCTCTGCCACACCGCCGCCCACATCCCTTGGCCCCACTGACCAGCCAGTTCGTTCGCGATCTCGACGTAGCCGACCATGTTACCTCCCCTCCCTGTCCTCCAGCGCTTCGACGATACGCCGGAGTTGCTCAGCCTGCTGATCGTTCAGGTTCTTCGCGTCGGCGAGATAGGCAAGAAACGGTGCGGGCGATCCATCCAACACGTTCTCGACGAATTGCCTGATGAGGCCGGAGATCACCTTGCCGCGGCCGTGCGTCGGCCAGAACCGGTAAACCCCCTCGACCTTCCGCCGCTTGAGGAAACCCTTGCGATGGAGACGTTGCATGACGGTAAGCACGGTTGTGCGTGCGCACCCACGCTGTCGGCCGAATTCTCCGGCCACTTCCTGAACCGTGCGGCCAGGGCTCTCCCACATTGCCTTGAGGATTTCGAGTTCGAGTTCACCGAGCCCGTGCTGTGTCGCGGCCATGAATGATACCTCCTGAGATCGTCGCCGCCCCGAATGACTACGCTCGTCGTCAAAACGAATATACTACGTGCGTAGTCAGTTGTCAAGTGGTTTTCACCGCATCCCCCAGGCTGAGGGAGGGCACAGACGCATAGCCTCGCCGGGTAGGCGGTTCCGGCGGCCCTTCCCGGTAAACCTGGCAGCCTGTCAGCCACAGAGCAAAAGCGTCCTTGGATCGGGGCCAGCACCGTGATACTGTTGGGCGGGGCTTGGGGCCCGGCAGAAAGGACACCCGCCAAATGCGTAACGCCTATCTCGCACTCGCCGTCATCGTCATGTCATGCCCCGTCTCGGCCGAGACAATCCACCTCGCCCGCGACGGGAAGCCCGTGGCGGCCATCGTGGTCGCGCCCGATGCGGGCGACTTGCCGAAGGGGGCCGCGGCCGACTTGCAGCACTACGTCCAGGCCATCTGCGGCGTGGAACTCCCGGTTCGTGAGGACGGGGCCGCCGTGGATGGCGGCGCGATCTACATTGGGCAGTGCGCGCCGTCGGTTGACGGCGATCTGCCGCCCGAAGGCACGAATCCGGAAACCTACGCGATCCGCGTGCGTGACAACTGCGTCTTTCTGACGGGCCGGCACGAGCACGCCGTGTCGTTTGCAGTTGTGTCGTTCATCGAGGATGTGCTCGGGGTGCGCTGGTTCGCGCCGGGCGACCTCTGGGAGTACGTGCCGGCCGGAACGCCCGGAACGCTCGATGTGGAGGTGGCGGAACGCGTGGTCGCGCCGGACTGGTCGTGCCGGGTGTGGTCGGGCCACGCCTGGACAGACTCCTGGAAGGCGTGGAACCGCCGCAACAAGGCCATCTGCGTGTCGCCCGTTCCGTTCCGCAACATGCAGAACTTCCTGCATACGGTGTTCGCGCCCGAGAAGTATGCCGAATCCCACCCCGAATACTACCCGCTGATTGACGGAAAGCGGTGGATCCCGCCCGAGGGCGAGCGCGCCTGGCGCCCATGTGAAAGCAACCCGGACGTCGTCCGCATCACCGTCGAGGCGGCACGGGAGTACCTCGACGCGCACCCCGAACACAACGGGTTCTCGTTGGCCATGGACGACATCTACCGGCTCTGCGGGTGCGAGAAGTGCCGCGCCCTGGACGCCCGTCCGGACGATTACAAGAGACGGCGGTTCTCCGATCGGCACTACAAGTTCGTAAACGCCGTGGCCCGCGAACTGGCCAAGACGCATCCGGACAAGTATGTCGGCACGCTGTGCTATGCCATCGCGCGCGAACTGCCCGAGACGGTGCCCGAGTTGGAACCCAACGTGTTCATCAGCATGACGCAGTGTTGTGCGGAATGGTGGCGGCCGGGCCGGAAAGAGGAGGACATGGAACTCACGCGGCAGTGGCGCGAGCGCTGCAGCCACATGAGCCGGTACGACTACCTCGGCCTAGGCTTCATCACGCCGCGCACCTACCCGCACGCCATGGCCGAGGGCATGAAGTTCGACCACGCCCTCGGGTTCGAGGCGGTCTACAACGAGTGCTATACCTTCCTGCCGAACACGGCGCCCATGATGTGGATGGTGGCTAGACTCCAGTGGGACACCGACCTCGACGCCGATGCCCTGCTCGACGAGTTCTACGCGCGCATGTTCGGCAGCGCCGCGCCCCAGATGAAGCAGTATTACGAGGTGCTCGAGCGCTCGTGGATGACGCCTCGGCCGAACCGCGCCGGGTGGGGCCACCGGCGGCTGATGACGCAGGCCGGCGCCATGGCCCCTGAGGACATCGACCGCGCCGAGGGGCTCCTCGGATCGGCCCAGGCGAACACGACCGACCCGAGCGTGCTGCGACGGATCGACATCGTCGGGGCGGGCCTGCGGTACGGGGCATACCCGATCCGGGCCAATGCGCTGCGGGCAGAACTCGCCGACATGCGGCTCGACAAGCCGCGGCACGCTGGACGGGCCTTGACGGCCCTGGATGAACTGGCCCGGCTGAGCGTGGAACGCCAGGAGTACTGGGCCGCGGCCCTCGAGCGCGACGACCTGCTCGGTGAGACCCTGCGGGGCCTGCGCGGACGCAAGTACTTCGTCGTGAACCAGATATCGGGCATCGAGACGCCCGGGCCCTTGTTGACCGCCCTCGACGTGCTCGACACCAAGTCGCCGGCAGCCGCGTCTGACTGGGCCACCCGGTTCGCCGCGGTCGGCGGGCCGTTCGGGGATCTGGCGCAAGCGTGGCTGGGCAGCCGCACGAAGGAATCGGCTAACCTCCTGCAAAACGGGGAGTTCGAACAGATCGGCCCCAATCGAACGGAGTCCGAGAAGGACTGGGACACCGCCCACGCCCCGCCCGGATGGCACACGTGGAGCCGGCCCGGACGCGACACCCAGTTTGCTCTAGTGGCGCGAAAAGGGCGTTCGAGGTCCACCGCAGCATCCATTACGGAGGCCGATTCGGCCAGCTACCTCCAGACCTTGGCGGTGGAGCCGGGACAACGCTACCTGTGCAGCGTGTGGTTCCGCCCGGAGAGGCAACGGAACGCACCGAGCGGCAGGCTCGAGGTGCGTTGGCAAACCGAGTCGGGCGAGTGGTTTGCCGACAAGAGCCTGGAGCCCGCCACCGAGGCCCTCGGGAAAGCCGGGCAGTGGCAGCCGCTGGCGCTGGTCGCGACCGTACCCAAGGGCGCTGCGAAGCTGGTCTTCATCCTCTCCACCGCCTATCAGCAGCCCGGGGCGGCGGCGCTGTTCGACGATGCCTCTCTTCACCTGGTGTCTACAGAGTAGAAGACGCCCCGCCGTCCGGATGACGGACGGCGGACCGCCCGAAGACCGGCTCACGGGCTGGTCTTCGGGCGGCTTGACTGGGGCGCGGGCGAGACGCCGTTAGGGCATGTAGGACGCGAGATTGACCCACTCGCCGAAGATGATCGACCAAGTCGCGCAAATGGGCCAGTCGCCGGGATACTTGACGAACTTGACGTGGCCGTCCATGTACAACACATTGCCGCCGCCTGGCTTGTGGTTGAACGCCAGCCGGGGCGCGCGTGTGTCTTTCGAGGCGGCCTCGTCATGCATCACGCCGACGGTGCTCTGGGCCTGGGCGGTGGCGGCGGGGTTGTTGATGTCCGTGATCAGGAACCGCTCGATCCCTTCCCGCAGGCGCGAACAGATCTTGGGCCCGTAGTCCAGATGGACGTAATCGAGATCGCGTTCGAAGGCGCTGTCATCGGGCGGCGTGTCCGCCATATCCTGAGCGAGGGTGATGAAGGCATACGCGAATCCCAGGTCGATCCAGTTCAGCAGATTGGGATCGTCGTTGTTCAGGTTGTCCTGCCACGGATCCTGGAGGTAGTTCTCGGGCAGGATCACGAGGCCATAGTAGAAGTAGCTGACCGGGTCGATGTTGCACGGGCAGATGGGCTGGGTGGGGTCTTGTCCGCAGTGCCAATCCCCGTTCTCCAGGACCATGGCCGTGTCCGGGTCAGAAGGGCACAGGAGGATGTTCACGTCGGTGAGGTACTCGGGATAGAGCTGGGGCCCGTGGGGATGCCACAGGAGGTCGGTGCGTTCGCCGAGGCTCGTGTCGCAGTTGTCGCCCTGCCGCTGGCGGACGGTAGGCCAGACCTCGCCGCGCGATTCCATGGCGAACATCTTGAAGACGATGCCCATCTGTTTCAGGTTACTGGCGCAACTGGCGCGGCGGGCCGCTTCGCGCGCCCGGGCCAGAGCCGGCAGGAGAATTGCGGCCAGGATTCCGATGATGGCAATAACGACCAGCAGCTCAATGAGGGTAAACCCACGTTTGCGCATGGCTTTCTGCTCCTTCTTGAGGGCCCCTTGGCATCCGCCGGGGCCGGTGGGTCTTGGTCGATCAGGCCGAGCAAACAGAAGAATGACAGATATGGTCGAACAGGATTGACTAGATTGCCGGGTACCCCCCCTTTCCGCCCCGCCGGCGTGTCGCGGCGGCACACCGCCCCAGCGGGCGCCCGAGTGTTCCCCTCTCTCCGGCCACGAGCCCCGCGAACGGTATGCCGTTCGAGACAACCACTGCCGATTCGCTGCGCATATGCCACCCGCGCGGCGGCCCGCCGGACAGTCCCGGCCGTGTTCGTCCCCACGCCGCCGCATCGCCACGCAAACTGTAAACGGGTTGTACTTTACAACGACTATATGACACCTCACCCGATGTGTCAAGACCTTGCGAGGCTTCAGACGCCTTCGTGTATACTGCCGGAAACAGGCGGCCCGGGCGGGGCGGGGCATCCGGAGGGGAGGAATACCGTTGCGTATGATTCGAATCACCATGGCCGCGTTGTCTGTGTTGAGCGCCGCCGTGGCGGCGGCAGACACGTCCGCCAAGCCATCCCAATATAAGACGGACATGGCCGCCTTCCTCGAGGAACTGGATAACTCCTATCCATTCTTCGAGTTGAAGGGCATCCGCGAGGACTGGAACGCCCTCAGACCCATCCTCACCGAGCGGGCCGCAGCCTGCAGCACGGACAGCGAGTTCCTCGGCGTCGTGGTCGACGCGATCCAGGGGCTCCGGGATTCCCACGTGTGGGTTCGCGATGCAAAGGCTGAGTTGCCGCCCCGTCCCAACCGCTACTACCCGGGCGTCAGCTTCATGCCCGCCACCCGCGGCCGCGTGGTCGTCATGTGGGCCGGCGACACCTACGCGGGCACGCTGAAGCCGGGCACGGTGATCGCCCGGATCGACGGCCGCGACGCCCGGGCCTATCTCGAGGAGCGGGGCATGGCGGCCTGGCCCACGAGCTTCTCGTCAAGCCCGCAACGCGCCCGCCTGTTCGAGTTCCGCATTCCGCTTCAGGGCGACGAGGGAGATTCACACACCCTCACCTACCTGGCCGAGGGCGAGGAGCGGGAACTGACGGTGCGTTGCGACACGGAAGCGCGCGGATGGCCCCACACCTACAACCTCCCCGCAGGCCTCGGGCGCGCAGGACGGTCGTTCTACTTCACCCAGCTTCCGGACGGCGCCGGATACATGTATCTGCGCCGCGTGGACGAGAGCATTCACGGAGGCATCCGGCAGGCCGTCGACACCTTCCCGGACGCGAGCGGCTGGATCGTCGATCTGCGCGGTAATGGCGGCGGCGGTTACGACGACGCCCTCATCAATCAGGTGAAGGCCATGCCGCGGCCCGTGGCCGTGCTCATCGACGCGGGATGCGTCTCGGCAGGCGAAACGCTGGCGCGCGACTTCGTCCGCTACGCGGGCGCCCGCCTGTTCGGCTCGGCGACAGGCGGCTCATCCAGCTCCAAACGCACGTGGACGTTCCCCTCGGGAATCGCTTCCGTCACGTTGCCCACACGTAGCCGGTGGGGCATCGACGGCGAACCCATCGAGTTCAACGGTATCGCGCCCGACGTGCCCGTCGAGGCCGAGCCCGAGGACGTCGCCCAAGGCCTGAACACGGCCATCCGGAAGGCGCAGGAATACCTGGCCGAGAAGACGCACCTGCGAACGAACGCCGGGGGCTAGTAACGGGCGGAGCCCGCGCTGCATGATCGGGCGCACTTCAAAAGGCCTTGACAAAGGGTGGGGGGCCGTGGTAATGTTTGATTAGTCAAACATTTGATGGTGCCCTGTTTCGGTTACCCCGGACGCAATCGGAGGCAAGTGAATGCCCGCGTATCCGCTCACTGCGGCGCTCGAGGACTACCTGGAGGCCGTCTACGTGCTAGCCTCCGGCGAGTCCGGGGCCCGGGTAGGCGATATCGCCAAGCAGGTGAACGTCCACAAATCCACCGTGACAGCCGCGCTTCACTCGCTCGCCGATCGCAAGCTCGTCAACTACGTTCCGTACAAGCCCATCACCCTCACGCCCCACGGCAAACGGCTGGGCTCGACCATTCTCAAGCGCCACAAGACGCTCCGCCGCTTTCTGACGAGCGTGCTCGCAGTCGACGGCGACGTTGCCGAGGAAACGGCGTGCAAGATGGAACACGTCATCCCGCCGGAGGTCATCGATCGGTTCACGGGGTTCGCGGAGTTCATCGAAGTGTGTCCCCGCACCGACATCCACTTCACGCGCGAACACGGCTACTTCTGTGAAACCGGGCCCGGCCGCGCCGAATGCGAGCGCTGCGTAGCGGCGACGCTGGCCGATCTCCGCGGACGCGGCAGGGCGCCCGACGAACAGGATGGCGCGCCATGAACCGCCGTACGCGTGCCGGACACGATGCCCAGGCTGGGCGGCTCGTTCGCGTCGTCGCCTATGGCCTGCTCTTGTTTGTGGCCGTCGCCATCATCCATGAGTTCGTCCCCGGCCTATGCGCCGCCTCCGACGCCCAAGGGGACGAGTGCCCCTTCTGCGCGCTGATCTACACCCTCGTGATCGCCGTGGCCGCCTTCCTGTGCCTGTTGCGTGCCAGCTCGGTGCGCGCGAATCTCGCATCGGCGGACACGATTGCCCCCCCG
>JAFGTL010000767.1 GCA_016934125.1 Candidatus Hydrogenedentota bacterium | reverse complement strand
CTCTGAACGCAAAAGGACTTGCGTCCATTGCCTCAACGGAATAATCTCGTTTCAGTCCGCATGCTGCGGAAGATGGGCTAGCGACACGCGGCCGGATGCGTCGCGCGCCCTACTCCGTGCCGCCCTCGCGCAGCGGCTCGAACACCCGTTCCTCGCCGCCGCGGTAGATCAGGTGATCGTCCACCAGGAGGGTTTGCTCCACGGACAGCGGAAGGAACCGGCCCTCGGCCCGGGCATACACGTGGCCCGTGTCGTCCTCGATGGCGCTCCGGACGTGGGCCATGCGCCGGCCGGCCTTGATCATCTCGGTGGTGACGGTGAGTTCACGATCGGCGGGCACGGGCTCGATATAGCGCACCGTCAACTCGCCCGTCAGACACATCCGCGTGATCGCCCGCGCGGCGGCCCAGCCCATGGTTTCGTCCATGATGGCCGCCACCACGCCGCCATGAACCACGTTCGGATAGCCGCAGTGGTGCTCCTGGGGGCGGAGGCGCGCCTTGACGATTCCATCCTCGACGTAGAACCGTGTGCCGAGCCCCGCCGGATTTTCCTCGCCGCAGACAAAACAACTCGCCGACGTCGGCAGATGCTTCACTTCGCTTGGCTGCTCCGTCATCGTTCGCTTCTCAGACTCCTCTGTTGGATTCAGCGTTCAGGGCGGCCGTACCGGCGCGCGTACACCTCGGCATGCACCTGCCGCGCCGCCTCGATCATCTCTGGATAGGGCGAGTCGGTGGCGTCGACGAATCCGATGTTGTAGTTCTCGCCGTCAAACCAGCGCCCCGTGATGGGCTCGTCGATGTACTGGAACCAGTGGCACCCGACGAAGGCCGGACAATCCGCCACGCTGCGTACGTACGCCGCGTATTTCCGAGCCCGATCTTCCTGATCCTCGGCGCCCACCAGCCCCGTGTGGAACATGCCGCGATCCAGCGCGCCGAAGTGGAATTCGCCGATGATGAGCGGCTTGCCGATGTCGTTCTCGCCCGTCCACTTCTCGCAGCGGATCGTTTCTTCGTAGCGGTTGAAGCTGACTACGTCGATCACGTCGCCGGCGGCGCGCACCGCGGCCGGCGGCGCGCTCGAAAACCGGCAACCCAGGTAGAGCTGGTTGGGCGCGTGCGTTCGGAGGGCGTTCTGGACGGTTTCGAAGTACTGGCGCGCAAAGGCGTACTCAAAATCATCCATGTCCTGCGTGAAGGCGGCGGTGGCGTTCGCCGGCTCGCGGAGGCCGGCCCAGTCCGCGGCGTCGGTGCCCCAGGCCTCGTTGACGGCGCGGATAGATCCGTATTTCTCCTTGAGCTGCCGGACGAGCGCTTCGCGGCAGGGCTGATCGGGGGGGCTGGGCAGGACGCCGCGGCGGACGCCCTCCCAGGACATCTCGTTGTCCACGAAGTATCCGATGCAGAGCGGGTTCTGCCCGTAGCGCGTGGCCGTCGGCGCCAGGGAGCGATCGGCCGCTTCGGCAAAGGCCGGATCGAACACGTCGATCATCTTCGACCAATACCCGCCGCCCGCCTCGATGCGGCGCACGTCGCCGCGCACGCCTGCCGATACCACGAACGGCATGGGGCTGTTCTCGAGCACGTCCTGCTGCGACCAATTGGCGATCGTGTTGAATCCCCACGCTTTCAGCCGGGCATAGGTGGTGGCGCGCCAGCGTTCCGGCCAGTCCTCGCCATATTTGCGCAAAAGGTTGGCGCAGTAGAAGCCGAACGTCCGGCCCTCGCCGTCGATGGGCTCGGCCATGCTGTGGGCGCCGGATTGCCGGCCGTAGAACGCGGCGAACGGGCTGTCCTCGCCGGGCAGCCACTCGAACCACGTCTCCCGTTTCTCGACAAACGTCTGTTGCCACGTGCCGACACAGTCCATGCCTGTCGAGAAGAACAGGTGCCCGTCCGGGGTGACGAGCCACCATTTCCCGTCGATCTGCTCCGTGCGGAACCAGCCGGTTGCTTCGAGTTGCGGCCCGTCGGCCCAGCCGCCATACGCATCGAGGCCCATGGATGCCGCTGCGGCCTGCTCCAGGGCAGCCGCCTCGGCCTCGCGGCGGGCGGTCAGCTCTTCCTCGCTGTGCACCTTGCCGGGCCAGTCGTCGTGTCTGTATTGGCCGAAGCGATCGACGAAGGGGAACGCGACGAGATCCTCGAGGGGCGCGCTGATGCCGCCGTAGAGGCGGATGTTGTCCAGGACAAGGCGGTGCGGCGCGGACGGGCGGGGGAGGAACACCTGGAACGCGACGATGCACGAGGGATCCACGTTCGAGCCGCGCGTCACCGGGCCGAGAATGGGCACGCCCCGCATGCCCCAGAACGGCCCGCAGCCGCCGGTTCGGAACGCGGCCTTCAGCGTCGTCACCTCGCCCGGCAACGCCGTGGTCGAGGCCGTATTGCAGTGGTTGGCGCCGTCCGCGCCCGCGTTGTCGACGCGCATGGCCACGTTCACGCTCTCGGGCGTCGGGTTGTAGATGTCAACGGCGATGCCCGAGTACTCGCCCCAATCCCAGCCGCCTTCCGGCGCCTGAAAGAACACGTTCGGCCAGTCCACCACCTCGAAGTCCACCTGCAGCGCGTGCCCTTCGCCATGGGCGATTCGTTCGACGTCCACGTTGTGCAGGACGAGCGTGCCGGGCAGGGCCTCGTTCTCGAAGGACTCGAAGACGGCCTCCCGGGCGGCCGGCACGCCGTCCGCCGCGGCAAGCCCCATCAGCAACATGCAGATCATGGCCAGTACTCCTCTCATCGCTTGTCCTCTGGCAGGGGGTGCTTCCGCGCAACCAGCACCGACAACGCGTGCCGGTGGGCCGCCACCCAGCGGTAGGCGAACGGCGCCAGCAGCGACACGCCCGGCACGGCGAACACCCACGCAAACCATCGCCATCCGTTCATCAAGCGCAGCAGATGGGGCAGCGCCCGTTCTCCCGCGTATACCACGCCGTCGGGCGATATCACCTGGACGGCTTCGAGGCAGGTTGCCTCGGCAATCGCCGGAAAGCGCGCCGCCCGCTCGGGCGATTGGCACGGCAGCAACTCGATTGCGCCCGCCGGCGTCCGCTCCATCAGCCACGCTGTCGCGGCCGAGCATAGCGGACACTGGGCATCGTAGATGAGCGTCGTTTGGGCCATGCCGTGCACCTTATCGCTCGCACCCGGGAGTCGGAAGGCTAATGCTGCCGCTACCGGCGTGCGTGCACGATCACCTTCTTGAGCGCGTCCACCACCTCGCCGAGGTTCTTGTCGCTCATGGCCGGGAAAAGGGGCAGCGACAGGATATCGTGCGAGGCCGCCGTCGCCTCGGGCAGGGCCGCCGCGCCGAGGCCGAGCGCCTTTCGGTAGTAGTCGTGCAGATGGAGCCCGAGGAAATGAACGCCCGTGCCCACGTTCTCGCGGCGCAGGGCGTAGGCGATTTCATCGCGCGTCTTGCTCAGCTTGTCGAGGTTGAGCCGGATGATGAACAGGTGCCAGGCATGTTCGGTGTGTTCGGGCAGATCGAGCAGCCTGATTTCATCGAGATCGGCCAGTACGGCCCGGTACTTGCCGGCAAGCCGGCGCCGCGCGGCCAGAAACGCGTCGAGCTTCTTGATCTGCTCGTTTCCGATGGCCGCCGCCACGTCGTGCATGCGGTATTTGAAACCGGGGCTCACCACCTCGGCGGGCGCGGCCACCGCGCTGCGCCCATACCGGTTCCACGCAATCGCGCTCATGCCGTTGTTGGCGAGCACGCGCAGGTGCTTCGCCTCCTCTGCATCCTTCAGCGTCACCGTGCCACCGTCTATGGTGGTGATATTCTTGATCGGATAGAAACTGAAGCAGGAGTAGGCGCCGTAGCCCCCGATGGGCACGCCCTTGTATCGGGCACCCAAGGCATGGGCGGCATCTTCGAGCACTGCAACGCCGTGTTTCCGGGCCACCGCGTAGATGGCATCCAGATCGCAGGGCTGCCCGGCCAGGTGGACGGGCATGATCACCTTGGTGCGTTCGGTGATGGCGTCCTCGACGGCGGCCGGATCGACGTTCAGCGTCGCCGGATCGATGTCCGCCAGCACGAGCTTCGCGCCCATGTTGACTACCGTGTTCGCCGTCGACGGCCACGTCAGCGGCGACGTGATCACCTCATCGCCCGGCTCGACGCCGAGGTGAACGAGGCTCAGGTGGAGCGCGGCCGTGCACGAGGACAACGCCACGGCCTCGGGCGCGCCCACGGCCTGGGCGAAGCGGTGCTCAAAAGCCTGCACGCGCGCCCCGGTGGTGAGCCAGCCGCTTCGCAGGGTGTCGACCACGGCCTGCTCTTCTTCCGGCCCGAGGCTCGGCCTGGCGAGGGGTATGAAGTGCGAGGCGATGGGTTCGCCGCCCTCGTCGACAGGGGTGGCCCGGAGTTCCTGCATCCGCCGCACGTTGAAGTAGATCGCGTCAAAGGGATCGAGGGCGGCGTCCTCGAGCGCCCCGGCCACCTCGCGGGCCCCGTCCTCGACGCTGTAGGTGGGGGCGAATCCCAGCACCTCGGCCACCTTGTCGAACACGACGCGGTAGTCGCGAAGGTCGGCGTCCGCCCTGACCGCCTCGACACGGACGTCTGGGAATAGCGCGGCCAGCCGCTCGGCAAGATCGCGGATCCGGAAGGTGGCGTCGTTCGAGCCGACGTTGAACACCTGCCCGCTCACCTGTTCGGCGGGCGCCTCGAGCATGCCGGCCAGCGCCCGGGCCGCATCCGCAACGTGCACAAAGGGACGCCATTGGGCGCCGCCGCCGAACACGTTGATGGTGTGCGTACGAACCGCCGTGGCCGTCATCTGGTTCACGGCCAGATCGAACCGCATCCGCGGCGACCACCCGAACAGCGTGGCGGGCCGGGCGATCACCGGCTCGAAGAACGGGCTCTGCATCTGAAGCAGGGCCTGCTCGGCGGCCAGTTTGCTGGCGCCGTACGTGGCCACGGGGTTCGTCGGGCTCTCCTCATCCAGCAGATCGAACACGCCCTTGCCGTACACGCTGCAACTCGACACGAACACGAACCGGCCCACGCCGCTCTGGTGGGCGAGGGTGGCCAGTTCCTTGGAGGCCTCGAAGTTCACGTCCATGGCCGAGTCCGGATCGAGATCGCAGGAGGGATCGTTGGCCAGCCCGGCGAGATGGATCACCGCGTCGACGCCGGCGAACAGATCCGGGCATTCCTGAAGCCGGCGGACATCGCCGTGTGCGATTTCACAGCGGGGAGAGCGGGCGAACGACTGAACCGGTTCCCCGCCGAAACAGAATCGATCAAACACGCGCACGTCGTGTCCGCGCTCGATCAGAGTAGGCACCAACCGGCAGCCCAGATACCCGGCCCCACCTGTCACCAACACCCGCATGTATGCTGCTCCTGCGGCCGCCCCGCACTCGAAACCCGTTACTGAACAGAGGAGAATCGAGTATACCAGATTCGCGGCCCGCGGCGGGCGCGCGGCGTTGGCGGGGCCTGGCCTCGTCGCGTACAATGGGTTTGGCTGCCGCCCGGTGGCGCGGCCGACGAGAAGGGAGGGCCATGTGACCGAGCTTGATTTGACGATGCGCAACGTCCGCTACGATCGATTCGACGCCCACGCCCATGTGTCGGGCCCGAAATCGGGTTACGTGGATGTGATGAACGCCCTCAGTTTCCGCGGGGTGCTCAACATCGCGTGGTCGGACTTGCGCGAGCCGGACGCCATCGCCGCGTATGAGGCGGAACTGCGCCGCGGCACGGAGGCCTATCCCGGGCGGTTCCTGTTCTGCCCGACCTTCAACGTGACGCAGTACGCCGATCCCTCGTACACGGATCGGGTGACGGCCAAGCTGGCGCGCGATATCGATGAGCACGGCGCGGTGGCCGTGAAGGTGTGGAAGGATCTGGGCATGATGCTCACCGATCCGCAAGGGAACTACGTATTCTGCGACGATCCCCATTTCACCCCCATCTTCGACTTCCTGACTGAACGGCAGGTGGTCGTCTGCATGCACATCGGCGATCCAAAGGCCGGATGGCTCCCCCTCGAGCCGGGCACGCCCCACTACGGATACTTCTCGCAGCACCCGGAGTTTCACTGGCATGGCCGCGATGACAGGCCCAGCCACGATGCCATCATGCACCACCGGGATAACCTCGTCGGCCGCTATCCCGACACGACGTTCGTGTGCGCCCATCTCGCCAGCCTCGCCTACGACATCGATCGCGTCGCCGCGTTCCTCGACGCGTTCCCGAACGCTTACGTCGATTCCGCGGCGCGCCAGGGCGATCTGGCCGCCCAGCCCGACGAGAAGGTTCGGGCGTTCTTCGAGCGCTACCCGGATCGGATCCTGTACGGCAAGGACTGGGTGGTGGAAGGGGCCTTTCTCGATGTGGGCGAGCCGGAACGTTCGGCACGGGCCCAGCACGCCGTCCGGGCGTATCAGCGGGAGTTTGCGTACTACGAGGAGCACCTCGGCCTGTCTTCCGACGTGCTGGAGAAGTTCTACTACGGCAACGCGGCCAGGCTCTTCGG
>JAFGTL010000766.1 GCA_016934125.1 Candidatus Hydrogenedentota bacterium | reverse complement strand
GGCCTGTACCCCCGCGTGGCCGGGGCACGGGCGGTGGACGCCGGGCTGCGCTTTCGGGCGCTGCGGCGCACGCCGTTGGGCAGCCCCTGTTCCCAGCGGAAACGTCGGCCCTTGATCGTTCTTAACTCCTTTTCGCATTTACTGGTAGACTGGGCAGTAGCACGGCCGAGTCCGGCCGCCGTCGACTCGCTGGGGAAGAGACAGGTTCTTTGGTGGAATCTGCCGGCTCAACTGGAGGAAAGAACATGGATCCGCTCGTCGTCGCGTTGCGCAGGCTGCGCCGGCGCCTGCTCACCCTCCTCTGGTTCCGCTCGTTGACGTGGTGGCTCATGGTCGGCGCGTGCTTGGCCTGTGTCTGGCTCCTGCTCACGCGCCTGTTCCCTCAGCTCGGCACCCCGGAAGAGGTGTGCCTCGGCGCGGTCGCCGCGGCATGTGCCGTGGGTACGCTCGGGGCATTGCGCCGGCGCCCGAGCCTGATGGGCGCGGCCCTGGCGGCCGACCGGCAGCTTAACCTGAAGGAGCGCCTCACGAGTTCCTACGAACTGGCCGGGCGATCCGAGCCCATGTTCGCCGCGCTCCACGCCGATGCCCGCAGACACTTGGAGAACGGCGACTTGCGGAAGGCGTTTCCCCTGCAAGCCCCCGCCAATTTCCGGTGGCTGGCCGCCCCCGTGCTCGCCTTCGCCGTGGTGCACCTCTTCATGCCCGAGTTCGATCTTCTCGGCTATCGCGAACGCCAGGAACAGGCCGAGGCCCTTGCCCGCGCCCGTCGCGTCCACGCCGACCTCCTGCGCAACGCGGCCCGTCCCCTCAAAGAAGACGGGCCGGAAGCGGCCACCGACCTTTCCTCGCTGGCCCAAGAGGTGGAGCGGATCGCCGAAGGCGTCGACACCGGCGAGATCACCGACCGGCAGGCGGTGGCGCAGCTCTCCGACCTCGCCAAGGATCTGGCCGATCAGCGCGAGCGGCTCGCCGCTGAATCGCCAACCCCCGAGTTGGCCAGCGACTCGAGCCAGTTCGGCATGGCGGCCGACGTCGCCAACGCGCTGCAGAACGAGCAATACGCCGACGCCGCCGAGCAACTCCGCGAGCTCCAGGAGAAACTCGAGTCCGGCGAAATGAGCGGGGAAGAGGCCCAGAAACTGGCCGCCGACCTCAAGAAGCTGGCCGAGAATCTCGGCAACGTCAGTCCGGAGCTTCAGGATGCCCTCGCCAAGGCGGCCGGCGGAATCGGCGCCATGAACATGAGCGAAGCCGCGGCCGCCCTCGAGGCGATGCAGATGTCGCTCGAAGATCTGGCTTCCATGTCCGAACAACTCGCGGCCATCGACAAGGCCCTCAGCGAGTTCGGCCGGTGCCAATGCGAGCTTCTCGGCAAACAGATCGCCGAGGGGCTTGGGTCGGGCGCCTACGGCGCCCCGGGCAACGTTGGCCTCAGAGGGCCCGGCCAGGGCAGGGGGGGGCGCATCGGCGATCTGCCGGACACCGAGGGCGCCCTCGAAGCCACGATGCTGTCCGGCGACATGACCAAGGGCAGGATCCTCGCCACCATCATGCAGCGCGCTGCGCCCGACGAGAGTGTCGAGTCGACTCTCGACGTCGTCTCGGAGGCCTTCGTCGAGGTGCAGCAGCAGGCCGAGCAGGCATTGACGAAGGAGGAGATCCCGCCGGGCGCCCGTGAGTTCGTACGCCAGTATTTCGGTTCCCTCGAACCCGAAGGCCGCGCCCGGCCCGCACGGCCCGCACAGCCCGAGCCAGGCGCCGAGTAGGCGAGTGGGGGGAGATGCAGCGTGACGCCCAGCGGAGCGACGTCGTGAAGCAGACGCGGAGGCAATTCATGGCCGTGGCCCTTGCCCTCGGCGCCGGCGCCTGCCGCGGCCGGCCGGGCGGCCGCGCCGGTTACCTGGCCTGGGGCCAGCCCGGGCGGCATCGCGCCGGCTGCTTCCACCGGCCCCGGGCCGTCGGCGCCACCGCGGCCGAGGTTTACGTCATCGACGCCACCGGCCGCGTTCAGGTGTTCACCCACGACGGCGCCTACTGCCGTGGATGGGCCCTGCCGGAAATCGCCAATGGAACGCCCACCGCAGTCCGCGAGACCGCCGACGGCCGCGTGCTCATTGCCGACACCCATTACAGCCGTATCCTCGAGTACTCGCCCGAAGGCGAACTCCTCCGTCAATGGGGCTCCTACGGCACCGGCCCCGAGCAGTTCGTCTACCCCACGTCCATCGTCCTCGCGCCGGACGGGGCCTACTACATCTCCGAGTACGGCATGGACGCCGAGCGCGTTCACGTGTTCGACGCTGAACGCCGGTTCCTGCGGGAGTGGGGGGGGCTCGGCGAAGATGAGGGCCAGTTCTCGCGCGCCATGGCCCTCGATGTGGATGCCGCCAACACCGTGTACGTCTGCGACACCACCAACCACCGTGTTCAGTGTTTCTCCCCCGGCGGCCAACTCCTCCGCGTGATCGGCGGCGTCGGCTCGGAGCCTGGCCGCATCAAGTTCCCCTACGACATCTGCCTCGCGCCCGACGGCTCCCTCGTCCTGTGCGAATACGGCAATAATCGCATCTCCCGCTTCGACGCCTCCGGCCAGTTCCTCGGTGCCTTCGGCGGGCCCGGCCGCGGCCCCGGCCAGTTCAACGCGCCCCGCGGCGCGGCTGTCGCGCCCAACGGCTTCATCTTCGTCGCCGACACCGACAACCACCGGATCCAGCGGTTCACACTGGAGGATCTGGTGTGAACGTATTCCCCCGATTCACCTATCCCTGGGCCCTGCTGCTTCTCCTCCTCGTTCCGTGGGCCATCTACTTCGGCGCCCATATCCGCTCGCTCTCGCCCCGGCGCAAGTGGGCCGCCGTCTCCCTGCGCACCATCATCCTCATCTGCCTCATCGCCGCCCTGGCCGGCGCCGAACTCGTCCGCACCAACGATCGCCTTGCCGTCTTCTTCCTCCTCGACCGCTCCAACAGCATCCCCGAGAGCGTACAGAATGCCGCCCTCCGCGCGGTTCGCGAAACCTGCGAACTCTACATGACCTCCAAAGACGAGGCCGGCGTCATCGCATTCGCCGACGACGCCAGCATCGAACTCAGCGTGGATCCTTCCCTGGAACTCGACGCGATCCAGTCCTATGTCGGCGGCGAGCAAACCAACATCGCCGCCGCCGTCCGGCTGGCGATGGCCGCCTTCCCCCAGGGCTACATGAAGCGCATTGTGCTGTTCACCGACGGCAACGAAACCCAGGGCATCGCCCTCGAAGAAGTGAAACTCGCCCAGGCCTCCGGCGTCGCCATCGACGTCGTCCCCCTCGAGATTGCCGGCGGCAACGAAGTCCGCGTCCGCGAGGTGAGCGCGCCGAACCGCGTGAATGCCGGCGAACCCTTCAAACTCAAAGTCGTAGCCCATTCCGACGAGGACTGCGAGGCCATGCTGCGCGTCTATCAGCGGTTGGCCTCGGGCAAACGCCTCCTCCAGTCCGCTAAGGTGACGCTTCAACCGGGCGACAACGCGTTTCTCTTGCCCCAGGAACTCAACCAAGCCGGCTTCTACGAATACGAGGCCCAAATCGAGGCCGGTTCCGATACCGTCATGGCCAACAACGAAGGCCGTGCCTTTACCTTCATCCACGGCGAACCCGCCGTCCTCTACGTCGAATCGAAGCCGGACAAGAGCCCCTATCTCGGGCCCGCCCTTCTGGCCCAGGGCCTCAACGTCGTCCGCACGGACATCGGCGGCTTGCCCGCCTCACTCGCCGGGTTCCAGAACTACGACGCCGTCGTCCTCTCCGACGTCAGCGCTACCGACCTTTCGTCCGATCAGATCAAGTACCTCGAGGCCCTTGTCCGGGATCTCGGCGTCGGGCTCGTCATGATCGGCGGCCCCGACTCGTTCGGCGCGGGCGGCTACTACGAAACCGCCGTCGAGCGCGCATTGCCCGTGTCCATGGATCTCAAACAGCGCAAGATCATGCCCCGCGGCGCGCTCGCCCTGATCATGCACACCTGCGAGATCCCTGACGGCAACGCGTGGTCGCGCGATATCGGCATCGCCGCCCTCAACGTCCTCTCCTCGCAGGATCTCATGGGCGCCCTCGCGTACGACTACCAGAACGCCGACTCCTGGATCTACGAACTCCAGCCGGTCGGCGACAAGCACTTCATGCGCGCGGCGCTCAACACCCCCAACATCGGCGATATGCCCTCCGTCGCCCCGACCCTCGAGATGGCCTACAAGGCCCTTAGCGACGCCGACGCGGCCGTCAAACGGGTGATCATGATCTCCGACGGCGATCCCGGCGCCCCGAGCAGCGCCCTGCTCAGCAAGCTCGCGGACGCGTCCATTGCCGTCAGCACCGTCTGCATCGCCCCCCACCGCCCGAGCGATCAGCGC
>JAFGTL010000765.1 GCA_016934125.1 Candidatus Hydrogenedentota bacterium | reverse complement strand
CCAGGCGCTCTGGGTGTTATGCTGTGGGCGCGGTTGAACCGGCCGGAAACGCAACGTACGGGGGAATCCATGACAGACTCGACGCGCCGCTGTCATTACGGGGTGATCGTGCTCGCCATGGGCACGCTGGTGGTGTTCGGCTCGCTGGGCCTGGCCCGGTTCGCCTACACGGTGCTGTTGCCGTCCATGCAGGACGGGCTGGGCATGGACAACACGCAGGCGGGCGCACTCGCGACCGCCAACCTGATCGGCTACCTGGCCTTGTGTGTGCTGGGCGGCGCGTTGGCCTCGCGGTTCGGGCCACGGGCGGTGATCGCGGCGGGGCTGGCAGTCGCGGGGATCAGCATGATCCTCACCGGCCTGGCCGGCGGCATCGCGTCGGCAGCGGCGTGGCGCGCGCTGGCGGGCATTGGCAGCGGGGCGAGCAACGTGCCGGTGATGGGGCTGATGGCCGCGTGGTTCGCCCCGCGGCGGCGCGGCCTGGCCACGGGCATCGCCGTGGCGGGCTCATCCGTGGCCCTCATCCTCTTGGGGCCCGTGGTGCCGCCCATTCTGTCCGCGTGGGGCGACAGCGGCTGGCGGGTGTGTTGGGGCGTGTTCGGCGGCGTGACGCTGCTGCTTGCGGCCGGGGCCTTCATCCTGCTGCGAAACCGGCCCGATGAGATGGGCCTGGCGCCCCTCGGCACGCGGGCCGACGATCCGAAGCCGGGGCCGCGCACCGGGCCGCTCGAGTGGGGCAGCGTATACCGCTCGCCGGTGGTGTGGCACTTGGGGCTGGTGTATGTCGCCTTCGGGTTTTCGTACATCATCTACCTGACCTTCTTCACGAAATGCCTGATCGCCGATGGCGGATACACGCAGGAGGCCGCGGGCCGGTTGTTCATGGTGATGGGATGGTTCAGCCTCGTGTGCGGGCTGATCTGGGGAACCATCTCGGACAGGATCGGGCGCAAATGGACGCTCGTCATCGTGTACGCCATCCACACAGCCGCCTTCGCCCTGTTCGCCCTGTGGCCGGCGCCCATCGGATTCACGGTGTCGGCGGTGTTGTTCGGCCTGTCGGCCTGGAGCATCCCGGCCATCATGGCGGCCACCTGCGGCGACGTGCTCGGGCCGCGGCTCGCACCCGCCGGCCTGGGGTTCATCACGCTCTTCTTCGGCATCGGCCAAGCGGCCGGGCCGAGTGTGGCGGGGGCCATGGCCGACGCGGCCGGCTCCCTCTCCCCCGCTCTACTGCTGGCGGCGGGCATGGCCGCCCTCGGCGGCGTGGCCGCGGCCTTGCTCCGCCGCGGCGTGTGAGCGCAGTGCCTCCTCCCGAATTCCCCTCTGCCTCGCCCAAAGCGCTGGCCCGCCATCCCGCGAAATGGCGGGACATGTCCAAAGCGCCGTCTTCGGCGCGACTACGTGTCCCCCATTTCGTCGCGGCGTGCAAGCTCATTCGCCCGGCGCGGGGAATGACTCCTCCTCACCTGAAGGCCCGATCTGCTCCACTGCGCTCAGAAACCGCCGGATGCGCTTGGCGTTGGTGCCGAGATCGCTCTTGCCGATGCGTGACTTCGAGCGCATGTCGATGACTGCGCCGCCCTCGCGGCCCGGGCGCACGCGCACGACGAAGTCATCGCGGAACCGGCACAGGCGGGTGACTGCGACGCCTTCGAAGGTGAATGCCTCCACGTCCTCGTAGGTGATCGTCCAGCGCGGGGTGCCCCGCGCAACACGGCGGGCGCGGGCGTAGGCGTCGCCGGGCGAACACGGCAGATCCAGCGGGGCGAGATCGGGATAGGCGGCCGCAACCGCGCCTGCCGTCGACACGGGAAACGCCAAGTCGCGGCCGCGATTTCCGGACAGTTTGGGCGCGTGGACGAAACGCGGCACGTCGTCGAGATCAGTCGAGATATCGTTGAGCATCGCCATCACGCCGCTCCGTCCTTCACACGACCGCGGCGGCGAAATTCGCCGCGACGAACTCCCAGTTCACGAGGTGATCGAGCACCGCGGCAACGTACTTCGGCCGGGCGTTCCGGTAGTCGACGTAATAGGCGTGCTCCCACACGTCGATGGTGAACAGCGCCGTCTGCCCGTGCTTGAGGGGCGTGTCGGCATTGGGCGTCTTCGTCACCCGAAGCGTGCCGCCGTCCGCCACGAGCCAGGCCCAGCCCGAGCCGAACTGCGTGGCAGCGGCCTGGGCGAGCGCCTGCTTGACGGCGTCCACCGAGCCGAAATCGCGCGCGATGGCCTCGGCCAGGGCGCCGTCCGGGCCCGGCACATCCGCCTTGAGCCCCTGCCAATAGAACGTGTGGTTCCACACCTGGGCGGCATTGTTGAACACCGCGCCATCGCTCGAGAGGATGACGTCTTCGAGGGACTTGGCAGCATCGGGCGAATCGCCCAGGAGTTCGTTGAGCTTGGTTACGTACGCCTGGTGATGCTTGCCGTAGTGATACTCGAGGGTTTCCGCAGAGATGTGCGGCTCGAGCGCACCCTTGTCGAACGGAAGCGGTGGCAGTTCAAACGCCATAGCGATACCCTCCTCGACGCGGCCACGAGCGCCGCTGTCTCACACGCAGACTTGGGTTGCATTTTGTCCATCTTGTGGATGAAATACAAGGTTAGCGCCGCCCCTCGGAACCATTGCCCGAAATTGGCGCCCGCCCGGGAATGCCGCGGCCAGGCCCGTTCATCCGAGAGGCGCGCGCCCTACGGCGTGGCCTCAGCCGCCGGCCCCGGTGCCGGCGGGAGCGGCCTGGGCCGGCCCAGGTTCCGGGTGCGCCACACCCATTCCTCATCGTCCACGTCGACGCGCACGACAAACGAACCCGAGTGATCGATATTGCGCAACGAGGCGATGGTGCCCTGCTTGCCGACGTATTGGTTCATGTCGGGCACCCAGTTGTTGCCGCCGGGCAGGAGGCAGTCGTGGTGGCCGAGGATCACCTCGTCGCCCTCGCGGAACCCGTCGTGCCGCTCCACCTCCTCGAGCCGGATGAATACCTCCCCCGGTGACGCCGAGCCGGGCGAAACCTCGATGCGGACGAAGTACTCCCCCGTCTCCGAGCAGTCCCAAACCAGCGCGCCGGCGTCCGTCATCTCATCTTCCTCGAGCACGCGGAAGCTCAGCTTGTCGCTCACCTCGCCGATGGCCGGGCACACCTCGAGATCATCCGGCGTCAGCGTGGCCGTAGTGAGGCGATAGCTCTTGCTCTTCTGGGCCACGAACGAGGCGTAGCGCGTGCCCCGGCCGGACACCGCGGCGATGAAGCCCGTGCCGGTGCCGGACTTCTCAACGGTAATCGGCCTGGCCTGCCCGGGAATGGCGGCGAGGATCAACTCGGCGGGCACCGGGCCGGAGCCGAGTTGGGTGAGCCGGATGAGCGGGCTCCGGCCGGAAGCGCCGCAGACGTGAAGCGTGTGCGGGCCGGCCGTGTGCGCCACCCAGGTGAGATCCGTCATGCACCACGGCCCAAAGGCATCACGGGCCCTTGGCTCGGGCCGCTCGACGCCGATCACGGGGGCTCCGGCGGCCGTCGCTTCGACTTCGGCGCTGCACTGGATCCGGCAGCGGGTGCCCGGAGCGGCCGCCACGGTGAGCCATCCTTCATCCTCGCCCTCGTCAAGGATGACGCGGCAGAACCCATCGCTCGGCTGCAACTCCCTCGCCCCCTCCCTATCGGCGGGCGCTCGGACGGCCGCGCCAACTGCCATGCCGCCCGCGACCTTCTTGACGGAGAAATCGAAGCTGCCGGGATCTTCGTCCCGCCGCGCGATCTGCACGGGGTACTCCCCGGCCTCTGTGCACAGCCAGCGGATACCGGACGCGAGGCTGAAGGCTTCGTCCGCCGCGTCGTCATCGTCGTTGTAGTCGAGCTGCTCCGTGCCGCCCGGCGCATAGAGGGTGAGCGTCGTGTCGAGGGGCGAGGTGAGCCGCGTGGTGCGGATCTCGTAGGCGCCGCCCGGCTCGGCCGCGAACTTCACCCAGAGCGCCTCGTGCGCTTCGTCGAGTTCTCCGCGGAACACCTCCCCAACGGCCACGGCCTTAGCCTCGTCGGCCGAGTCCCCCGCGACGAGCGGATTCGGCGCCTTGCTCGCCTTCACGGACACTCTGAAGCCCTCGCCGTCGCCTTCGAGCAACCGGAACCGGGCGTACAGCATGCCCTCCTGTATATCAGCAGAATCCACCAGCACCGGGCCGTCTTCGAAGATCGGCTCACGGGCCAGCACCTCTGCAAGATCCGCGTCGAACACGGTGGCCTTGGCCGTGTCCTCCGATGATACGGCGATCTCGTAGTCCATCCCCGCCTTCGCGTTGAACCGAATCCAGGCCCATCCCTCTTCATTGAAGGGGATTGGCGTGGCGTCCTCCGCTTCAAGAGGCACCTCCTTGGCGTCGCCCACAGCGTCGAGTCCCAGCCGCTTCCTCACCCGTTCTGCCAGGTGCCCGGCCAACCCCGCCTTGGCGTCGCCGGCCCCGGCCAGGAACTCGAGCCGCGCGAGCACGCCATAGACTTCGAAGGCATCCTCGATGGCATCGCGCCCCTCCCCGTCGACCTCCGCCAACACCCCGAGCAGCATCAGCCCGAACTCCCGCATATCGTCCGAACCCGAGTCCACGCTGTCCACGGCGCTCTTCACAAGCCCCGCACCAAGCGTGTCCTGCGCCGATGCGGAAGCCGTGAGGAACACGAGTGACACCATCGCACCATGTCGCAAGAGCCTAAGACGCATCGGCATTCTCCTACATATCCCGATAAGACGGAGGCCCCGCCTTGGACGAAGAGACTCTCTGGTTCTCCGCCCCCGGTTCTGAGGAAGGCGCCGCTGTGTCAGACGGCCCGGATGCCGGGCGGTTCTCCTCCGTCGACGGCTTGGGCGGCTTCTTGTTCCCCATGCCTCCCTCAGGGGCGACATTCGTCGTGCTCTGCTCCAGAAACCGGCAGAGTTGTATGGCAGGCAGAGCCAGGAACTGCCTATTATCGAGACCATGTGGCACACCGAGATTGATGGCTCTCACAATGCTTGACGTGCCGTCGACGATCGGCGCTCCTCGATATCCATCATGCCCTCCAAACATGTCATAGGTCAGAGCCCACAGGCCGTCGAGCCCAGACGAATCGCCTGAGGCCAGGCAACAAGAACTCCCTGAGTCGTCTCTTTCGGGCCAGGCCAAGATCCTCAAGCCTTTCGGCGGCAGTTCCTTACGTTGGTAAAGATCAAACGAGGCATCGCTGCAAGCATTGTCCAAATGCCGAGTGAGGAGAAAGACGTCCCGTTCGTGTCTCGGCCCCACGGGGAATCGAGAGTAGTCGCCGGGGTTGAAGCGGCGCTCCAGAACATCCGCACCTCCACGGGAGTCGCAAACGCGCCTCCTGACCACGACATCGCCGTCACAGAGGCCGGCATCTACGTGTTCGCCAACCGTGACGATTGTGTCCTGATCCAAACAAAAGCCTGTGCTCGGCCGGCCCTGGATCTCGACATGGACAAGGGCGAACTCACTGTTCTCACGCGGATCGTCGTGCCTGTCCCATGGCAGTAGCCCTTCCAGAGCCGCGAGCACCACCAACACCACAAGGAATACGGCCGAGGCGCCTGTCGCCTCGAAATGAATGGGCTGGGACATGCCTGGAATATCGAGCTTCCCGCAGGCCGTCATGCTTCCGCGGAGCAGCCCGAATGCTACTGCAATGCAGGTTGACAAGGCAACGTCCGCGAAGATCAGTGACACGAAGCTGCAACGCGGCCCGCTCTGGAGTCGCCAGAAGAGGCCCCCGGCGAAGAGGGCCGCCAGCAGGGCGAACGCCGCTGCGATCCAGAGTTCGAGGGTGGAACTGGGGTTCTCGTGGCCAGCCTGTTCGTGCCCATTCTCGTCGCCGTCGGGCGAAACACCGGGGCCGTCGGGGACGGCGCCACCCTCGGCGGGGCCCCGTTGATAGTCCCCCCTCCGCGCCTTCGGCTCGACGGGACCAAGAACGCGGCGCTCGCCGAGTTCGGGTTTCTTGACGGCGGGCTGGTGCGTCAGCAGGCGGT
>JAFGTL010000764.1 GCA_016934125.1 Candidatus Hydrogenedentota bacterium | reverse complement strand
GGCGAGTTCCGCCATCGGGCTTTCGGGGAAACGTGCCCGCAATTCGAGGCAGGCGTCGGCGGCCTCCTGCGGCTTGGCGTCCTGCTCCAAGTCGATGGCCCTGGCGAGGAGCCGCTCCTCCTCCGAGCGCCATATCATGGAGGGCCGGCCCGTATCCATGTCCATGATGTGAACCGTCGTGTGCGGCTGGGCCTCGATCGGCGTGGTATAGGCGATCCGGCGTGCCTTGGGGCTGCACGCCACCGCGCCCACGCCAAAAGGCTCGTCGGTAAGGAACCGTTTCTCGCCCGTCTCGAGGCTGACGGCCGCCACTTGCCACGCCCCCTCCTCGTCGGCGTCCAAGCCGTTCTCCTCGTACTCGGGGAGTGCGGCGATCACGACGGCCTCGTCGCGCTCGGGTGTCAACGACGGCGGGACGAATGGATAGGCGTTTGAGCAGAGCGGTTTGGTGCTCTTGTCCCGGAGGTCATGGAGCACCAGTTCGCTCGCCTCGTCGCCGTGGCTGTCTTCGAACCCCCGGATCGACACGAAGGTGTGTTCGTCCACCCAGGTGGGCCAGTAATAGACCGTTCTCCGCTCGGATTCGACGTCAATCCGCTGCAGCTCGCCCGTGGCAAGATCGAACAGCAGGATCCCGCCGCGGTCACCGACCTCGGCGAACGACACCAGGATCCGCGCCCGGGCCGCGTCTACCCCGGGACACGCCATCTCCTGGCCGTAGGTGAACAGCACCTTCTCCTCCGCGCGCTTCTTGAGCCGCCGCTCGATCAGCGCGTAGGTTGTGCCCGGCTCCTTCTTCGGGGGCTCCGCCCCTTCGAGGGCGTCCGCGATCGTCAGCCCGTCCTCTTCGGCGTCGGCGTCGGCGCCTTCGGCCTCGGCCGAGTCGACTTCGCGTACGACGTAGAGGTACTTGCCGTCGTCGGATACCGCGGAATAGAACCAGCGGTCCACCCGATCGGCGACCTTCCAGGACTCGCCGGTCGTCCAGTCCCGCCAGTAGGCCTCGGAGTCGTCGCTGCCCTGCTTCTTGAATGTGAGCAGATCCGTGTCGTTGAGGAAGCGGCACTGGATGACGTCCTCGTCGATGTCGAGTCCGCAGGGGGTGGCCTGTTCCGCCTCCGTATCCCAGATCCAGAGCCGCTCGTCGTCGCCGCCGAGGAAGGCCAGGTAGCGGCCGCTCGGGCTCCACGCGATGGGGGGCAATTCCGGACACCCGCACAGGGACACCACAAGACAGGCCGCAACGAGCGAAATCCGTACGTTTCTCATTCATCAATCCTCCGCAGCGCCCGTGGCGGGGCTTGCTTCAAGAGGCGCACTTCGCCGTTCCCCTCGAGTTTCCCGGCCACCGCCGTGTCGGCGTAGTTGGCCACCAGATCCTGATAGGTGGCCAGCGCGGCCGTCCAGTCCCGGCTTCGGATCTGTTCCACCAGCGTCAGCGCGACGCCTTGGGCGGTCACCTCGCGCAGGAGTTCCTCGGCTTGGCCTGGCGAAATGGCCGGCTGAGACACGAGCATCGTGCCAGGGGGCACGGGCGCGACGGCCACGTGGCCGGCGGCCGGATCCGGGCCGCCTTGCACGCCGAGCGTGGCGAATACGCCTACGAGCAGCCCGGCCGCGAACGCCGCGGCTGTCCGCGGCCACCGGCCCAGCGTCCGGAGCCCGGCGAAGGCCCTGGCGAGGCGGCCGCCGCGGGTGGCCTCGGCCTCGAGCCGCTCGGCGAACCCGGCGTCGGGGGCCAAGGCTGGCACCTGCCATTCGGCCAGGAGGCGCGAAGTCTCCCGGAGCGCCTCGACTTGGCGCGCCCGCGCCGGATGCGCGTCGAGAAACGCTTCGAGGGCGCTCGCCGCGTCCGGCGGCAGTTCGCCATCCACATAGGCCGACAGACACTCGGCCCAAGCCTGTTCGGTATCGGGTGGATGCCACATCATCGGTAACCCTCCAGGAACGGCGCCAGCCGTTCCCGCAACGCCTCGCGCGCCCGCGCAAGGCGGCTTTTCACCGTCCCCTCCGAGCAGCCGGCCACGCCGGCGATCTCGGCGTAGCTGAGGCCCTCGTACTCGCGCAAGATGACGACTTCCCGCATGTGGGGCGGCAGCGACTCGACGGCCCGCATCACCCACTGGCGCCGCTCCTCGGCGTGGCCCGATTCCGCGGGGCCGGCGTGGGGCGACGCGAGGGTCTCGAGGGGCTCGCTCCCGGCGCTTCGCCGGCGCGCCTGGCGCCGGAGCCGGCCGAAACACAGGTTACGCGCCACGACGAACAGCCAGCGCCGGGCCTGTTCGGCGCCCTTCGTCGCAACCCCGTCGCGGGCGAGCCGGAGGAAGGCCTCCTGGGTGACGTCCAGGGCGGAGTCGGCGTTGCCCACCATGCGGCGGGCGAAGACGTAGATGTCCGGGTAGTTGGCGAGGGCCGCCTGTATGGCGTCGGCCGGATCGCGTGCGGCCAGTTTGTGAGCGTTTTTCTTAGAAAGCATGCTGGGGCCCTGCGCCTCGTTTTCTCTACCGTACTCAACGCCTGGAACGCGGGAAAGTTCCATGGACTTGCGCCGGCGGGCCGCGGTCAGGACAGAGATACGCCCGGGATCCCGTCGATGTAGCGGAGCCAGTGCTCGAACATGAGCACCGTCCAGAGGTGGTGGCCGTAGTTCTCCTTACCGGACACGTGGGCGTCGAGGAGGGCGCGCATGGACTGGCGTTTCAGGAACCGGCCCGCACGGGCGCGCTCGCCGAGCACGAGTTCCTCGAAATGGCCGCGCAGTCCGTCCTCTTCGCGGAACCAGCGGTGGATGGGGATGCCGAATCCCTGCTTGCGCTGGCGGAGCAGTTCCGGGGGCAAGATCGACCGTAAGGCATGTTTTACCAACCGTTTAGAGGTTCGTCCCTTCAGTTTGAGCGAGAAGGGGACTGTCGCGGCGAACTCGACGAGCCGGTGGTCGAGGATGGGCACCCGGGCTTCGAGCGAGTTGGCCATGCTCATGCGATCCACCTTGGTCAGGATGTCGTCCGGAAGATACATGATGAGATCCTGGTAGAGCATCCGATCCTGCCACGATGAGGCGCCGCCCGAGTCGGCATGCTCCTGGAACCGGTCGGTGGCGCTGGCCAGCACCGAGTCGGCGAGGTCGCGCGTGTAGAGCGCGGCGCGTTCCTGGGGGCCGAAACAGGTCTGGCGGCGCCGGAAACAGGCGTGGGGTTCGAGGAACGAATCCCGGCTGAACCGCTGGAACTTGGCGGCCCGGGGCGATTCGGGCGCGAGACGGAGAGCGGTGCCGATGAGGCGGCGGAGCGGGGCGGGCACCCGGCGGTAGCGGGCGACTTTCCGCGTCATGTGCGTCCACGTATACCCGGCGAACAGTTCGTCGCCGCCGTCGCCGGACAGCGCGACCGCCACGTGGCGGCGTGCGAGCCTCGACACGAGCCAGGTGGGAATGGCCGACGAGTCGGCAAAGGGCTCCCCGAAATGGCGGACGAGGGATGCGGCCATTTCGAGCAGATCGGGTTTCATGACTTCCTCGGTATGATCCGTGCCGAAATGCTTGGCCGCGATCCGGGCGAACTCGACCTCGTCGGCCTGGGCGTCGTCGAATCCGATCGTGAAGGTCTTGACGGGCGCGGCGCTGATGACGCTCAGCATGCCCACCACCGATGACGAATCGATGCCGCCGCTCAGAAACGCGCCAAGGGGCACGTCGCTGATGAGCCGGTACCGTACAGACTGGCCGAGGAGGTCGAGGTAGGCCTCGGCGGCGTCGTCGAGCGTCCATGATCGATTTGGCGTAAAGCGAAGGCGCCAATAGGGTTCGATGGACAGTTCGCCCTTCTGGAACACGAGTTTATGGCCCGGCAGCAGCTTACGCGCATCCTCGAATATGGTGTCGGGCGCGGGCACATACAGGAACGAGAGGTAGGCGTCGAGTGCGGCGGGATCCAGGGGGCCGCGCACCAGCCCCGACTGGAGCAGGGCGTCCAGCTCCGATGCGAACGCGAGCACGCCGTCGTGGAAGGTGTAGAACAACGGCTTGATGCCGAGGCGGTCGCGGGCGACGAGGAGCCGCTGGTTGCGCCAGTCGTAGAGGGCGAAGGCGAACATGCCGTTGAACAGGTGGAGGGCGTCGTCGCCGTGCTGCTCGTAGGCGCGGAGAATGACTTCGGTATCGCTGAGTGTGCGGAAGGAATGGCCCTGGTTTTCGAGGTCGGAGCGGAGTTCCTGGTAGTTGTAGATCTCCCCGTTGAACACGAGGACGATGGAACCGTCCTCGTTGGCCATGGGCTGGTGTCCCCGGAACAGGTCGATGATGCTCAGCCGGCGCATGGCGAGGCCGACGTGGCCGCCGAGCCAGGCCCCGGCGTCGTCGGGCCCGCGGTGCTTCATGGCGTCGTTCATGCGGGAGAGGGGGGCCTCGTCGATCCGGCGCGTCGTGTCCGAATGGGCGATGCCGCAGATGCCGCACATGGATCAGGCCCCGGCCCGGAAGGCTTTGGCCAGCAACTCGTTATACAGGTTCCGGTATGCGCCGATCATGGCGTGGAGGCTGAGATGGGTGCGCACGTGGAGTGCGGCGCGGTCGGCCATGGCCTGGCGTTCCTCGTGGTGTTCGATCATCCAGTCCACGGCATCGGCGAAGTC
Organism: Candidatus Hydrogenedentota bacterium; assembly: GCA_016934125.1. Classification (GTDB taxonomy): domain Bacteria; phylum Hydrogenedentota; class Hydrogenedentia; order Hydrogenedentales; family SLHB01; genus JAFGTL01. The sequence continues at coordinate 834 of JAFGTL010000764.1, read as the reverse complement.
GGCTGGGTTGCGTGTGTGCACGAGCCGGCCGGTTACGCGGTCCTCGATCAGTTCCGGCACGCCGCCGACGGCCGCCGCGACGACGGGCGTGCCCGATGCCATGGACTCCATCACCGCGTTGGGGAACCCCTCAACCTGAGAGCACAGCACGGACACGGACATCACGCGGAGGAGGTCGGGGACTTCTTCGACGCTGGCGATGCGGGTGAATCGATCGCCCCAGCCGCGGGCGCGGATGGTGCGCTGGATCTCCTTGCGGCAGGGGCCCGTGCCCACCATGAGGAAGTGGACATCGGCCCGGCGGCCCATAAGCTCGCGGGCCATATCGAGGAAGAGGCGGTGGTCTTTCACGGGGCTGAAGTTGGCAAGGATGCCGATCACGTGGGTGTGGAATGGGATGTCGAACCGGACGCGGAGATGGTGGTCGTCGGTCCGGCTGACGAAATCGTCGGCCCGGATGCCGTTGGGAATGACGCGGAACAGGGACGGCTCGGCGTTTTCCTGGTCGATGGCGAATTGGGCGGCGGCCTGGCTGTTCGCGACCACGCAGTCCACGAGGGCGTTGGCGCGTTTCTGGAGCCGGATATGGCGGGGCTTCTTCCACGTGGCGAGCTGGCGCCGGCTCGAGATGACCACGGGCACCTTGGTTTCGCGCGCGGCCCGGGCCGCGGCCAGATCGAAGCCGAACAGGAACGAGTGCATGACGTCCGGCCGGTGGTTGCGGAAGATGCGCTGGAGCTTCCGCCGGAGGGAGAAGTCCCATCCGCCATACCCGTCGAGCACGTGAACGTAGGAGCCCAGCCGGCGGGCCTCGCCCACGAACGCGCCCCCCTG
>JAFGTL010000763.1 GCA_016934125.1 Candidatus Hydrogenedentota bacterium | reverse complement strand
GGGCATCCGCCCGATGCCGCGTGCCCGCCAATGCGCCGCCCGGCGCCTACGCCCTCGCCGCTACCGCCGGAAGCCGCACGGACTGGAACGGCCGGGCCGTCTACGTGCGTGAGTCCTTCCCGGACACGTACCGGATCGCCCACGTGGCCGGGTCGGCCATCACCGCGGCCCGGGGCGCCGCGGATGGGGCCTTCGGCCGCGCGATCGAGGCCCTGAACGAGGCCGGGCCCGCTTTCGCCGTCATCACGGGCGATCTCACCCGCGAGGGCACGGCGGATCAGTTCCGCCGGTTCCTCGAACTCCTCGATACCTGCGCGTTCCCGACGTTCGTGTGCGCGGGCCCCCGCGATCACCAGAACGGGCTGTACGAATCGACGTTCGGAACCAGCCCCGAGGTCTTCTCCTTCGGCGCGGATGCATTCCTCACCTTCGACTCGACGGGAGCCGGCGTGCCCGACGATCGCGGCGCCCAGCCCGGCGGCATATACCGGGCCCGGCGCGCCATCCGCCCCGCCCGTTGGTCGGTTGGCTTCACCTATCGCTATGGGCCCGACCTTCCCATGCGCACCCAGATCGCCCTGTTCGTCGACGACCCCCTCGACGCCCTCATCGTCCAGGCCACGGTTCCCGGCGATCTCGACGCCGTGCCGTGGGGCCGGATCCCGGTCATTTCGGCGCCGCCCGCGGGCCAGGGCGCGTTCCGCCTCATCGAACTGGCGCCCAGACGCATTCTCCCCGCACCCCCGGACACCGCGCCGGGCCGGTAGGCCGCGCCGCAAGACCTCTCACCAGGCCGGGGGAGAATGGGGCTTCCATGAGACCCCTTCTATTATATCGCGCAGCGGTGTTCACCCCTTTGGCGAGGTAACCCATTGTCTTGCCGGAAGATGGGGGCGCAGAAGGGTGGTCAGAGGAGGGGGCGGACGAAGGAACGACCACGGATTATGCGGATCGGGGGAAAGACGAACAAGGCGTGGAGAACACGGAGCAAGACAAGGAGACTGCCGAAGGCTCCTCACATATTCTTGCTCTGTCTCCGTGTGAGACGAAGCATCGAATAGCTTCCCACACAGAGCCGCAAAACTCACGGAGCGGGCCCCGAGTGTGGAGTCTGCTTGCGTCATCTCCCATCCGAGTAGTCCGCGTAATCCGTGGTGGTCGATTCTTCGGGCCCTTCCTCCACCACGGACCACACGGAATACACCGATCCCTGCATCATGTGACGCGACGGAGGGATCGGCGGCCGGACGTATTCAGGGGTGCAGGGGTAGATGCTCAAGGCTGACACAATGCGGTGGTGTTCCTCGACTGACTCGAGGCCTTGTTGCAGCGCGTCCTCCGGCCGAAGGAGCGCGGGCCCAAACCGAGGCGGAAGAACGAGAGGAAACAGGAAGACGAAGAAACGCGCTGATTCTAGTCACAGGCCCGCACTTCGATGTCGTCGAGAGCGAGTTCGTCGGCCTTCGACGCGTTCCTCCACGCCGTAGGCAGCCGGGTGTCCACATGCTCCTCGAAATCCTCCTGGAACACGGCCCGTTCATCCGGAGGGCCCGCGCGACCACAGCCTGTTCCACCCGGGAGAGCGGCGTGGCGGCCGGCCGCTACGAGCGCGCGGGATCCTGTGCCGCGAACACGCGTTTCAGCAGTTCGGTGGTGCGCGCGACGGGATCCTCCCGGATACGCGCCTCCTCCTGCTCGACAAGCACGAACAACCCGTCGATGGCCTTCTTCGTGGCGTAATCGGGCAGATCGGGATTCACCTTCTTGACGAAGGGGATCCGGTTGTGCCGCTCGATCACCTCGCCGTACCGCCGCGTCGCGCCCACCTTGGACAACGACTCCTCGACAGTGGGCCGGAACGCCGTGTAGAGGCTGTCCGACGTCGTGCGGCGGAGATACTCGGTGGCGGCGTCTTGCTCGCCCCTGAGGATGTTCCACGCGTCCCGGATCGTCATGGACTTGATCGCGTCGATGAAGATGGGTTTCGCGTGGACGGCCGCGTCCTCGGCGGCGCGGTTCAGCGACAGAATGAACCGATCCACGAGCCCGTCGAGGCCGATGGCACGGAGTTTCTTCTCGACATTCTGGATATCTTCCGGGAAAGGGATCTTGATCTGGGGGTTCGTGAAGAACCCGTCCGGTGCCGCGGCCTGATCGGCCCCTTTCGTGATACCGAGCACCAGCGCCTCCTTGAGCCCGGCGCTCACGTCGGCCTCGGTGAGCGCGCCCGGGCCCAGCGCCGCGTCCAGGAATCCCCCGACTTGTTGCGAGGTGCACGACAACCCCAGCACCACCATCAGCCCGCAGCCGAGAACCATCTTGAATCGCATGGCCCCTCCCTCCCGCGGGCTGCCGCCCGCCCGGCACGTCCCGAACCGCCTCCCGATGCCATACCGCAGCCATTATGGCCCCGCGCCTCCGTGCCGTCAACGCCCCGCGAGACACGGGCGGGCCGGATCGCTACAATAGGCGGCATGACGATTCACGGGATTGACCACATCAACGTTGTCGTGACGGATCTCGAGCGATCGGTGCGGTTCTACACGGAACTGCTCGGGTTCGAGAAGACGCGGTACGCCCGGCTCGAAGGGGACTGGATCGAGTCGGTGGTCGGGTTGAAGGGCGTGCAGGCGGAGGTGGTGTATGTGCAGCCGCCGGCCGGGCCGCGCATCGAGTTGATCCGCTATCACGCGCCGGCCGGCGCGGTGTTGCCCGAGACGGCCCAGGCCAACACGGCCGGCCTCCGCCATGTCGCGTTCCGGGTGGACGACATCCGCGCGGTGTGTGCGCGCCTCGAAGCGGCCGGGGTGGACGTGATCGGGCCGCCGACGCCGGTGCCGGGCGGTGTGGTGCAACACGACGCCGGGCGGAAGAGCCTCTGCTACTTCCGCGATCCCGACGGCGTGCTCCTCGAACTGGCCGAGTACGCGTGACGCGCCCCGCTGGCCCAAGGAGGCCCGAACACCATGGATGAGAACAAACGCCGCGCGCAGGGACTCCTCCAGGCGTTCAAAGGCGACGCCTACATCCACGGGCTGGGCTGTTTCGGGCGGCTGGGCGAGCAGGTGGCCGCGCTCGGCGCGCGGGCGTCGGTGGTGACGTCCGGGATCGGGAAAGACTGGGGCGCGCCCATCCACGAGGCGACGCGGGCCGCCCTGGCGGAGGCGTCAGTGGCGTTGGCGGGCGAGTTCATCGCGGGCGCGGCCCCGAACGCCCCGCGGGAAGACGTGTTTCGCATCGCGGACGCCCTGCGTGCCCAGAATCCGGACGTGGTCGTGGCCGTAGGCGGGGGCAGCGGCATCGATGGCACCAAGGCGGCCGTCGCCTACCTCGCCCTTGGCGAGCAACACCCGGACTTGATGGACTACTTCGGCTTGGGCCGGGTGTCGGCCCTGTGCGAGGCCGCGGGCCGGCGTCCGTTGCCCGTCGTCGCGGCCCAACTGGCCTCGGGCTCGGCCGCGCACCTCACCAAGTACTCGAACATCACCCATCGGGACACGGGGCAGAAGCTCCTCATCGTCGACGACGCTATCGTGCCGCCCCGGGCGGTGTTCGACTACCAACTGACGCGGACCATGTCGCCCGAGTTCACCATGGATGGCGGACTGGACGGCGTGGCCCATTGCCTGGAGGTGTTCCTGGGCGCGCCCGCGGGAGCGGCGGACACGGTGCGCCCCATTGCGCTGCTCGGGATCGAATTGATTGTGAACCACCTCGAGCGCGCCTGCCGCGACGGCGCCGACATGGCCGCGCGCGAGGCCCTCGGGCTCGGCACGGATCTCGGCGGCTACGCCATCATGGTGGGCGGCACGAACGGCGCGCACCTGACGAGCTTCTCCCTCGTTGACGTGCTGAGCCACGGCCGGGCGTGCGCCATCATGAATCCGTACTACACCGTGTTCTTCGCGCCGGCCGTGGAAGATCGCGTGCGCGAGGTAGGCGCCCTCTACCGGGCGGCCGGCTACACGGATGCCCGCCTCGACGGCCTCCACGGGCGCGATCTCGGGATCGCCGTGGCCGAGGCCATGATCGCCCTGTCGACGCGGCTCGGGTTTCCGACACGCCTGGCCGATGTGCCGGGCTTCACCGAAGGCCATATCGCCCGCGCCCTCGCCGCGGCCAAGAACCCGAAACTCGAGAGCAAGCTGAAGAACATGCCCGTGCCGTTGTCCGCGGATACCGTGGACGAGTACATGGGGCCGGTGCTCGAGGCGGCCCGGACGGGCGACTTCTCGCTCATCGAGAGCCCGCCCGCGTAGGCGGACGCCGCCCGTCCATCCGGGTGCCGCCGGCTACTGGCCGTGCTGGATCGTGTACTCCTTGGTGTCGAAATCGACGGTAACCTGGGTGCCGTCGCTGAAGGTGCTGCGCTGTTTGCGCCGCGAGCCATCGAGGAACTCGTGGTTCGTCATCTCGAGCGTGCCGCACCGTGCCGCGAGCGCGGCAGCCTCATTCACCCGTTCGACGGCCTGGCCCGACGCGCCGAGGCCGACATAAGGCAGGCCCGCGTTGAGCAGGCAGTGGAGCCAGCCCGCGTCCCCGCGGGGAATGCCCCAGCCGCCGTCGTCGCCCATCTCCCACGGCAGCAGGAGCGAGTCGTGGTATACGAGCGTGAACAGGGGCACGGGAATGCCCGTGGCGTCGCCGCCCCCAAGGCCCGGGAAGGTGGCGTAGGGGCCGTGGTGGACGAGGTGAAGCGTGCGGACGAGGTACTCGGCGGGCTCCTCGGAACTGACGACATAGCCGCGCGCCTTCAGAAGGTCGAAGCAGGCCCGGCGATGGCGGCCGCACTCGGAGCGCGTCATGGGATGGGCGGCCTGGGCGCTTTCTTCGAGGGGGACGACGGAGAAGACGTCGAGGTAGGCGCCCTGAACGCGGACGCCGTTGGCGGCGAACAGATCGTGGTTGCGGCGGACGTATTCCGGCGCGAACCGCGCGCTTAGCATGGTTTGCGGGCCGCCGGGCCAGATCGAGTGCTCCTCACGGCCGCCATCGAGCCGGGTAACGGCAAGGCGATCGTCGAACGAGACGGCGTTGAAGTAGAAGTCGCGGTATTGATCGTGGACGGCGAACAGGTAGCCGAGTTCGTGGCAGGTGTCCGCGAACCGGCGCAATCCGTCCCATCCGCCCTGTTCCTCGCCGGCGGGAAGCGGATCGGGATGGAGGCTGTCGTAGCCGCGGAACCCCCATCCGTCGAGGTGGACGTAGGCGTCGCCGATGCCGGCGGCCTTGAGGTTGCGGAGGCCTTCGGCGAGCTTGTCGAAGGTGATGAGTTGGTGGTTTCTCTCGATCTGCCCGCGATTGAACAGGCTGGCCTCCTCAACGAAGTGGTAGAGCGCCCCGATATGGACGACGGGCCTGCCGATGATTTCATCGAGGGCGGGCGAGGCCACGCGCTTCTCGGCGAGCGACACGAACCGGCCGTCTTCCTGCACGTAGCGGCGGTAGCGCTTGGCCATGGTGACGTAGGAGGCGTCGTCTTCGAACACGTAGCGGGCGATGCGCTGGTAGCCGAGCTTGCCGAGGCTGGCGTACCACATGGGCGCGATGCGCGTGGGCCCGCCGGCCGGATGGTGGTAGGCGGCGCCACCGTCATCGCTGGTTTCAAGAATCACCTGGACGCCGTGACCGTCGACGATCTGCCCCCACCAGGGCATGTAGAGCGAGCGGGAATTCGAGAGATCTTTGTGATGGATGTCCTGCCCCCAGTTGCCTGGCAGCAGCATGCCCTGCATGTAGGGAATCACCGCGAGGTCGCGCTCCGTATTGCCGGTTTCGACGGCCTTGGGCCAGTAGATGCCGCACAGGTTCGTCTCCGGCTGGCGCGCGGCCAGTTCGATCACCATCTCATTGCCGATGAGATTGGCGCAGAGGTCGATCTCGAACCCGGGGGCCTCGGGGAAATCGCCCAGCGTCGCATTCAACCCGATGCTGTAGCCGGTGTTGAACGGGACGACGGTGCGCGAACGGGCCGAGAGGAAGCTGAAGGCCGGGCCGTCGAAGTCGACATCCGTGTTGTCGCAGGGGGCGAACTGCCACGTGTGCGTTCCCGTATCGACGGACATGGCGAGGTCTTGCTTGGCGAGGTGCAGCGTCAGGGCCGTGCCCGTGACTGTCCAGCCCGTGTCGGTTTCCTCGAACCGGCCCTCGACGCGCGTGGGCTTGTCGGCGGCGTTCTCCCACAGCCAGGTGCGCACCGCGTCGATGGCGCGGTAAAGCTCGTTGAACTGCTCCTCGGTTTCGGCGCCTGCGTCGAGGCGGGTGCCGAGTTCGGCCAGTTTCGCCGTCTTCTCGGCCTCGAGGGCTTCCGGCACCGTGATCGCGCCGAGTCGCTCGACATGAAAACGGAGGGTCTCGATTCGTGGGGCGAACTCATCGCCCGCCGCAAGATGTGTCGCGAGGGCCAGCACTGCATACATCATGTTCCGTCTCCCGTTGCGCCTATTCAGCGGAGACGAGCATAGGCGGCGAGGGCCCGAAAAGCAATCGCCCCAGCCCGCAAAATCGCCGGAGCCCCGCCAGGGCGCCGGGCGGGAGATGTCGGCCGATTCGGGGGCGCTAGAACGTCACGCGCACGCGGTAGGTGACCACGGCCTCGCCGTCCTTGGGCACGGACACGCGGAACACGGCGGTGTGCGCGTCCCTCTTGTCGAAGGCGTGGGAGGCGTCGCGGATGGCCCAGTCGCCCGGCATGGGCTCGATGATGTCGACGTCGACATCGGCGGCCTTGTGGTTGCGGACGGCGATGCGGTAGGCCGATTCGGTAACCCGGTCGGCAATCCGCTGGAAATCGGTTTGCACGCGTTCGCCGACGATGTCGAAGGCGTTGCCGAGCCGAAGCCGGACCTCCTCGTCTTTGGGCGTGTGATCGATGCGATCCTCTCCGACGAACTGGAGCATGCCCGAGCGGTCTTCCTGGTAGACGCGCATGACGCCGGCCGGCAACGGCAGGCCGAGCTTGTTCGCTTCCGCGTTTTGGAAGGCGAGAAAAACGGCCACCTTGAGATCTTTGACAGGGCCGCGCTTGTCCAGGAAGAAGGACTCGCTGCCGCGCAGTTCATAGTGCTTCTGCACCGCGGCGCCGGACGCGGAGAGGAGGCTGACTTGTTTGGATTGGTTGTTCTTGATGGTGGTGCGGCGGGAGAGGGTGTAGAGATGGTACTCCGCGAAGGCCTCTTCGCGTACGGGGGCCGCGCCCTTGGCCATGGCCCTCAGGCCCTCGCGCGGGGCGGGCGCGGGCGGGGGCGCGACATGCACCTCGCCGGCCACCAGCTTCAACTGGGCGTCGGTGTACTGGGCGCCGGATCGGTTGTCGAGGGTCACCCAGCCCTCGAGATCCATGGCCGCATCGCTCTGATCGAGGGTGACGACGTAGTCGGCCGTCCACCCCATGCCGTTGGTGAGGAAGGTGGCTTCGAGTTCCTGATCGGTGGTGTCGTTGTCGAGGATCCAGAGGAGCGACGGTTTGGCGATCAGGTTGTCGGGAACCTCGGGCAACGCGACCACGCCGGGGTGGCCCAGGTAGATGCCGGTCTCCGTGCGGTAGATGGGGCCGTCGTTGACGCTGAGCAGGGTGGCCTCGACCTCGGTGAAGCCGATTTCGCGGCTGAAATTGACGAGCCGGACGTCTTGGCCTACGTATTTCTCCATCATCTTCGCGGGACTCATGAGGTCGTACTCATAGTTCTGCTCGAGAATGCGGAGGGAGCCCGGCGCGGAGATCGAGCGGAGGCTGACGGTCTGGGGCAGGATTCGCTCGGGCACGTCCATGAAGGCGAGGGACTGCTCGCCGGGCAGCATGGGCACCTTGCGGCGATCGCGAACCAGGGCGAGGTCGTTGTTGTAGATGGTGACGGCCACGTCGGACTGATCCGAGATGGTGGTCTGGGAGGCGGCGGCGACGCCGTCCAGCCGATCGCTGAGCCTTGGCCCCGGCGCTTGGGCCCACCCGGCGCATGGCGCCAGCCCGATCAACGCGACAACCACCGCGGTGTGAGTCGTCCTCATCATGCTGCTGCTCCTTTCGTGATGCTCGCGAGCCCGACGCACCCTACCGGCCCTCTTCACCCGCGTCCGGCGAGGCATCCGGCCGGGCAGGCCAGCACCGGAGGCGCTGAATCGAGTCCAGCGACGGTATGTGAATACAGTGTCCGGCCTCGGGCCGGCCGATCTGGGGCATCCGGTAGGTGAAGCCCCGATCGGGCTCGATGCCCGGCATGGTGTAGGAGACGCCCGGATCGGGTTCGATCACCGGCATGCGGTAGGCGTCCCGCTCGCCCGGGGGCGCGTTGAGGAGCCGGCACCCGGGACGGCCAGCGCCCGAGAGGCCCGTGCCCGGGCACGGCAGAATGACGCACACCCGGCCGCCGCCCGGCAAGGGCGCCACAGAACAGGCCGTGTAGATCTCTGTGCGGCCGGCGTCGGCGCTCGAAGCGGCGTGGACGCTCGAGACGGCGGCCGTAACACCGGCGCCCCCGACAAGCGCCGCCACCGAGAGGGCCAGCAGTCGTCGTGTCATGTCCGTTCTCCCCGCCTCCCTGCAAGGCTCATTGTACACGCTTCGGGAATTGCCGTATAGGCGGAGCAATCCCCTGCCTGTACAACGCGTTCGAAGCGGTATGGTTCCCTGGGAGACGGTTACCGCCAGGCGCCCACTCGACGGATCACCTCGGCCGCGCACTCGGCGTCGGTGACTCCGCCTACGCCCAGCCACACGCCTTCCGGCCGCAGATTCTCGAAGAGCCAGTCGAGTTCGCGCAGTACGAGGCTCAGTTGGATTCCTTTGCCCGCCTGCTGGCAGCGCTGGTAGACGGCCGTCCAGTCCGACGCGGTGCCATTGCCCGCCCCGTACACCCATTGAATCGCGTTGAGTTCCTCGATGGCGAGGAGGCTGTCCAGGTGGCGTAGGGCGCCCGGGCCGTCGAGGTGGTAGATCGAGGCCTCGGTGTGCCGGCATTCCTCGATGATGCCCGGCAGGAAGAACTCGTCGAACATCTCCTTCGAGATCATGCATGAGAAGTCGTTGGACGGGACGTACCATTTCCGGGTGGACACGATGCCGGGCCAAGAGGTGCAGGCCTGCCCGGCCTTCGTCAGCTTGTCATAGTAGAAATCGAACACCCCGGCGTAGGTTTCATTGACATGGCGGAGAAGGGCCTTCACGGCGTCGGGGGCGGTGAGGAGGTCGGTGTTGAGATCGATGGGCTCGCGGAACGCGGCGATGGCGTCGCCGCCGGGATGGATGTCGCTGATGCCGACGTAGTAGACGCCCTTGCCGGCGTCGAGGAGGGCGTCCGTCATCTCGAGCAGCTTCTTCCAGTAGGGGTTGTCTTCCGAGAACCGCAGATGGCTCACGTCGGCCCAGTCGGTGACGGCGGGCACCGCCCAGGAGGTATCGGCGGTGTACTCGAGATCGATGCCGAAGAAGGCGCTGAACACTTCGGGGCCTAGATTGGGCCACGCAGAGGGTAGCGCGTCGCCGAGGTACTCGGTGTTCAGGGCGGCCGCCAGGGCGTCTTCGACCACGCGCTCCGTGTCCATCCAACGATCCCGGTAAGTGGCGTATTGCTTCTCTGCGGGCCAGGGGCGTTCGGGGACTGGTCTGGGAACGGAGATGGTGACCACCGGCCGGTCGAGAACGGCGCAATCCCAGAACGCATCCTGTCGAGCCAGCCGGCGTTCCCAGTCTGGAATACGTTCAATCGGCATCATGGCGCTGCGGATCTCCCCTCATCCCCGTGAGTTACCGCCCGGTAGTGTAAGTGCACACGCGAGCCGATTGGAAGGGGAAAAAGGCTAGGGCAATCGCACTAAAAGTCACAGGCCCAG
>JAFGTL010000762.1 GCA_016934125.1 Candidatus Hydrogenedentota bacterium | reverse complement strand
TGGGGCGTCCATTACTTCGATCTGTTCCGGTGGGTGCTGGGCGAGGTGGGCCCCGTGTCGGCCGTGGCGCTGGGCGGCCAGTTCGCCGTGCCTGACGCGCGCGATGTTCCGGACACGATGGAGGCGGTGTTCGAGTTCGCCTCGGGCCGGCTCCTCATCTTCGGCCAGTACGAGGCGAGCGGCAATCCCATCTTCGTGCACAGCGCCGACGTGGAGCTGCGCGGCACCCTCGGCACGATCTACGCCACCGGCTCGTACTACAAGGTGGTGCCCGAACGGGGCGGCCAGTTCCAGAGCCGCGATCCGCGGATGGAGCCCATGGAGGCGAAGTCGCCCGACGGCAACCTCGACGTCGCCCACATGCGCAACTTCCTCGATTGCATCAAGTCGCGCGAGAAGCCCAATGCGGACGTCGAGGAGGGCCACCGCTCGACGGTGATCGCGCATCTGGGCAACATCGCCCTCGCCACGCGCTCGCGCATCGACTGGGATCCCGAGCGGGAAGTGATCACCAACAACGAGGAAGCCAACGAGCTGCTTCATTACGAGTATCGCAAGCCGTGGACGCTGGGCTGAGTGCGGCCCGGGCCGGGACGCGCCATCGGAGAACGGAACATGAAGGTGAAGGCCGTCATCCATGAAGCCAAGGAGGGCGGATACTGGGCCGAGGTGCCCGCCATCCCCGGCTGCGCCACCCAGGGCGAGACCTTCGAGGAGGTGCTCCACCACATCTGCGAGGCCGTGGAGGGCTGCCTGACGGTCGACGTGGCGCCGCCCGAGGAAGGGGAGGCCTACCGCGTCATGGATGTGACGATATGAAACCGCTGACGGGCGCCGAATTCGCCGCGGCCCTCGGCCGCCACGGGTGGACGCTGCTCAGCGTCCACCACCGCCAGCGCATCTACGGGAAACCGGGCATCTCCGTGCGCATTTCCGTGCCGACGCACAGCGACAAGCCCCTGAAACGCGGCCTGCTCGACTATCTGCTCCGCATGGCGGGGCTCGACGAAGCCGATCTCCGGGGCTGAAGGCCGCCGGCCGGGGCGCCCCCGGCTACTCCGAATCCGCGTCCAGCAGCATGGGCGCGCGCCCGTCGGGCAACGCGCGCCGGCCCTGTTGCCCGCCGGCCGCGAGGCCGGCCCCTCCGCCGATGCCCTCGTTGCTGCCCGTGACAATCTCGGACAGGATCGCCACCATGTCGCCCAGTTCCTTGGCCTGGGCGGACAACTCCTCGCTGGCGGCTGCGGCTTCTTCGCTGTTGGCCGCGTTGGACTGCGTGACTTCGTTCAGTTGCACGACGGCCATGTTCACCTGATCGATGCCCTTGGCCTGTTCATTGCTCGCGGCGGCGACGTCGGCCACCAGTTGCGATACCTTGAGCACGGATTCGGTGATCTGACTCAGGATCTCGGCCACCTCGCCCGACACGCTCACGCCGTTGGCGGCGGTGTGCTGGGCCTCCTCGATGAGTTCGGAGGTGTTTCGCGCCGCCTCGGCGCTGCGCTGGGCCAGATTGCGCACCTCTTCGGCCACGACGGCGAATCCCTTGCCGGCCTCGCCGGCGCGGGCCGCCTCGACGGCCGCGTTCAGCGCGAGCAGGTTCGTCTGGAAAGCGATCTCGTCGATAGTCTTGATGATCTTGGCGGTTTCGTTGGAGGACGCCTTGATGTTGCCGATGGCGTCCGACATGCGGCCGGCCGCCTCGCCGCCGCGTTCGGCGGCCTCGCGGGCCTGGGCGATCATGGTGTCGGCCTGGTTGGCGTTGTCGGCGTTCTGTTTCGTGATGGACGCCATCTCCTCGAGCGACGCGGAGGTCTCTTCGAGTGAAGAGGCGGATTCGCTGGCGCCCTCGGCCATCTGCTGGCTCGAGTCGGCCACCTGGGAGGAGGCGGAATCGACCTGCGTGGCCGCCGCGGACAAGTCATTGACCACGGCCGTGATGCGGTGTCCGATGCGCCGTGTCACCACGAACCACACGACGAGCGTCACCACCAGGGTTACCACGCCGATGATGCCGAGAAGCAGGTTGTTCCAGCCGCTCAGGTGATCGATATGGAACTCGGCGCGGCGGAATTCGTCTTCGTACGAGCCCACGCCGATCACCCAGTCCCACGGCTTGAAATACATGATCCGGGCCACCTTCATGCGCGCGGCGGCGTCGCCCTTGTTCCGCCAGGGATACAACTGCTCGGCGGTCTCGTGGGGGCCGAGGGCCAGGGCCTTCTTGCAGATCTCCTGGATGAAGAGGTTGCCGTCGTCGTCGCGCGCCTCCCAGATGTCCTCGCGGTCCCGTGCGCCGTTCTGCGAGATGACATAGTGGCCGCGGGAGTTGCCCGTTGCGTTCAAGATGTAGACGTAGCCCGTTTCGCCCACCTCGGTGGCCATGATGGCCTGGCGCAGGCCCGTGGCGCTTTCCTGGGGAATGCCCACATAGAGCACGCCCACCACCGCGCCGGCCGCGTCCTTGATGGGTTCGTAGGCGGTGATGTACCACCGATCCACGACGAACGCGCGGCCGCGGAACGTCTCGCCGTTGAGCACGGCGGCGATCGTCGGGTTCGGCTTGCCATCGGGCTCGACGCGGGGGATGAAGGTGCCGATGGCGCGCAACCCGTCCTCGCCGCGCACGTTTGTGGCCACGCGGAGCATGTCGCCGTCGTCGTTCATCCGCTGGAACACGGTGCAGGTCGTGTTGACGAGCCGCATCACCTCGTCCACTACGGGCGATTCGACGTCCATATCCCGGATCTGCCCGAGCCACGTGCCGCCCACGAGCATCTGGGGCAGATCCACGGGTGCTTTGTCTTTCGAGAACTGGTTGACGGCGTCCCAGTGGGCGGTTTCGCCGGCCGCGAAGCTCACCGGGCCCGCTCGATGGAGGACGTCGCGCGCCACGTTGAGGCTGTTATTGACGCTTTGCTGCAGCACCTCTTCCTGGGTGGCGCACATGTCGTACACGCCTTTGGCGATGTGATCCAGGTCGGCGTAGGCCAGGGTAATGCTCTCGGTAATGGCCACCTCCCGCATCCGGCCGTTGAGCACGAACACCACCACGCCGGCGATCACCAGGGGGAGTATCGACAGGGTCACCCCGATGCTCATCAGCTTCCGTTGCAGACTCATCCTCATCGCCACGTCCCCTTTCCGGTTGCGCGCGGGTGACGCCACGGCGCGCAGGTATCTACGTCCCTCACCTCTTGGCCCGCCCTGAAGGGGCGGAACCGTGCAGCGATTCGAGTTGTCCGGACACCGCGGACTACGTAGCGAACAAGGCGCGTACCGGCCTCCGGAACTCCCCTTCCAAGGCCAGTACGTTCTATGTGGCGGGCGTGAAGCCCTTCCTCACCTGTGCGCTCTGCGTCGTCCGTCCGCCGTGGCCGCGCTGTAAGACACGTGGCCGACGGCCGCTCATCGTGTCCGGATCCGGACAACCCAAGACAGACTGAAACTGTGCTGGTGTCAATAATGGCACATTTTGCGCAAAGCTGTCAACCAATAAATTGGCGATCACGGCACTTTTCATCCGGGTATGCGGCATGTGCGGTAAATCCGTGCCAGGGGCCGGGCCGTCTCCGCATCTCTGGAGCTGCGCGCATCCGCTCGCCCGGTGTGGTACCATGGGCATGCCGGAAGGCAGTACTCCGGACGAAGGAGCAGCGCATGAAGCTTGGGGCAGAACGGGACACCGCCTTGGAGGCCATCGAACTGGCCGCCATCCTGGACACCATGGCCGATGGCGTGTTCGTGATCGGAAACGATCATGTCATCCGCCGGTGGAATCGCGCCATGGAACACCTGACGGGATACCGGGCGGGCGAAGCGGTGGGCGAGGACTGTGGCCTGCTCGAATCGGGGCCGGGCGCCGGGCCGGGCGACGGGACGCGGGTGCTGGAATGCGACTTGTTTGCGGCGGGCGCCGTGGACGGAGTGGAGCGGGTGATCCGGCGGGCGGATGGCGCCGAGTTGCCGGTGATCATGAGCGGCCGGGTAATGAAAGACGCGGCCGGAGAGGCCATGGGCGCGGTCGTGACGATGACGGACGTGTCGTCGGTTCGACGGCTTGAACGGGAGGTGACGGAACTGCGCCAAGCCGTCGAGGAACGGTTCGAGTTTCACAACATCGTAGGCCGGAGCGCGCAGATGCGGGAGGTGTTCGGTCTCATCGAGATGGCCGCGGCCTCGCAGGTCACCGTGCTGCTCACCGGCGAGACGGGCACCGGCAAGGAACTTGTCGCCAAGGCCATTCATTACCACAGCGAACGGCATGCCGGGCCGCTGGTGAGCGTGAACTGCTCGGCGTTGAGCGAGTCGCTGCTCGAGAGCGAGCTGTTCGGCCACGTCCACGGGGCCTTCACCGGGGCGGTCAAGGACTCGGTGGGCCGGTTCGAGCGGGCCCACGGCGGCACGATCTTCCTCGACGAGATCGGCGACCTCCCGCCCGTGGTGCAGGTGAAGTTGTTGCGGGTACTTCAGGAGCGCGAGGTGGAACGCGTGGGCGACTCGACGCCCCGGCCCGTGGACGTGCGCGTCATCGCCGCCACCCACCGCGATCTGCGCGACCTCGTCCGCCAGGGGCGGTTCCGGGAAGACTTGTTCTACCGGCTCAAGGTGTTTCCGATTGCGCTGCCGCCCCTTCGCAGCCGCAAGGAGGACATCGAACCCCTCATGCGCCGGTTCATCGCCCGGTTCAACGAAGAGACGGGCAAGCGCCTCACCGGGCTGACGCCGGACGCCATGCGGATCGTGATGGACTACTGCTGGCCGGGGAACGTGCGCGAACTCGAGAACGCGGTCGAACACGCCTTCGTCACCTGCCCCGGCCCCGAGATCGGGCCGTTCGACCTGCCCATCGAGATCCGCCGCGTCGAACTGCGAACCCAGCTCTGCGACCAAGGCCCGATGAGCGCCAGCGCCGGTGCGGACGAGCAGGCGCCGCGCCCGCCGCGGAGGCGGCGCCCAGCCACGGCCGAGGAACTCCTTCGCCTGCTCGCCGAGTGCGATTGGAACAAGGCGGAGGTGGCCCGGCGCCTCGGCATCACGCGGACGTCCGTGTGGCGGCGCATGAAGGCCTTGGGCCTCCCCCTCGAACCCCCTGAGCCGTGATCGCGGGTTCGTGTGCGAGACGGCGCGTCGGTTGAACGGGCGCGCGGAAGCCCGTATAACAGAACCGTGTTTCATGCGACTTCGCCGGTGGGCGCCCGCGAGCGGTGTC
>JAFGTL010000761.1 GCA_016934125.1 Candidatus Hydrogenedentota bacterium | reverse complement strand
ACGGAGACACAGCGACACAGAGCCGGAACCCCGACGCATCGCCCAAGGCTCGTGCAGATCCCCCTACCGCGCAACAGAAATGGGGATGCGTCCGAGGCAAAGCCGATCCCGCAAATAATAGGTGACTGTCACTATTTACTTTCGCAGTTCTCGGTCCTTGTTTCGCATCCGCGTCTGCCCGTTCCGGAGCCAAGAAACCAGCCCCCCCCGCAGAATCATCCTGCGAATGCTCTCGGGCACATTTTCTGGAAGTGAAGCAAGATCTGAGCGGAGATCCTGAACAGCCGTCTTCACATCAGGAAAACGACTTAGGAAATCGTTGGCTGCCGCTTGGATGTTCTTATGCTCGCCGTCCACAAATTCTTGGACCAACGACTTTGTATCGGTGAGAGCAAGTTCTTGCGGAGGAAACTCACACAAGGTGAGAATTTCCTCAACCAGGTCCGTCATCTTCCGCTTTGACGGTGTGACAAACCCTCTTGGGCTTATGCGGATCATTATGCGCATCAATAACTCCAATAGGAACACGCCGCCCATATGACGTTCCTCGTAATCACATTTGGAGAATTCTTGGAAGAACACGACAGTTCGCCCTCCCTCATCTCGTCCTTCTCGCGAATAGGGGTTACGCTCGACGAGCGCAGCAATACACGCACCCTCGTTTCCTCGTCATGAATAGCGAATTCATCATGCAGTGCTAAACTGCCACAAGGACCAATACGCCTCCTGCGTTGGTGACCATATAAGTACTGCCTGCTATCACAATAATCGCCCCCACTACACATACACCAGGGTGGTCAGCACAGTCGGGACAGTGCCAGATCCAGTCCCTCGATACTCATACATGACAAGAATAGTGCCTGACATTCAGCCAAGCATAGCATGAGGCCCACTTTCTCGAACACGTTAAGGTCTGAGCAGTCGCCGCAACACCAAGTCTCTTCGCAGGCCTCCATGCAATACCAGCGTTCCTCGTAGCATATCTGGAAGTCCAAACCAAGTGGGTCATATCTGTCAATCGGTCCACCGTTCGTATAGGCATACAAATTCGGCCCGTCGACCATCCCCAGTGGATCGCGGGTGAGCCAGCGGGCGGCGTCAGGGGAGTAGTAGCGGTAGGGGAAGTAGTAGAGTTGGGCCGTGGCGTCCCAAGGCTTTCCGGTAAAAGAGCCGCCGAGGGCGGACATGGCCACGCCGGACTGGGCGTATTGCTGGCCGTAGGGGCTGTATTCGTAGGCGCCCAGGGAGGACTTGTTCTCGGCCCGGAGCGCGCGCGTCGAGCCGAGATGATCGTGGGCGTAGTAGCGATACGTGCCCGCGGAGGGGTTCGTGCCCGCCACGTCGGACAGGATCGCCGCCACCTCGGCGTTCGGATCGTCCATGGCATACGTCATGGCCAGGGAGCCGATCGAGTTCTCCTCGTTGATCACGTTCCAGCCGATGTCCCAGTTATACCACGTGTACGCCCCGCCGGACACGGAGCGCGAGCGGCGTTTCTGATCGCCCCCGTACTCGTATGTGACGGTGCCTTCGTTCGGGAAATCGGAGGTGACGGAATAGAGCTTGTCGCCGTAGCGGTAGGCGTACGTGGCCGAGTAGCTCCCGCTGATGGATTTGGACGTCATCCGCCCCCACTCATCGTAGGCGAAGTCGGTAGTCACCCCGCCCACGGCCTGGGCCGTCAGCTCGTTCGCGTCGTTGTACGCCATGGCATAGGTGGCCGTATTTGTCCCGTCGAACACGGTTTTCGTCACCATGTTGTCGCCGGCGTCGTAGGTGTAGGCGTAGCGGTGGAGGAGCGTCGAGCCGTCCGTGTCGTAGCGCTCGGCCCTGGTGAGGCGATCGCGGCCGTCGTACTCGTAGCCCCAGTATGCGTCGTCCTCGTGGGTGATGGTGGTGATGTTGCCGGCATCGTCGAAGGCGTAGGTGAATCCATCCAGCACGGTGCCGCCGTCCTTGTGCTCGATGGCGGCCAGCCGGTTGCGTGTGTCGTAGCCGTAGGCCGTCGTCATGCCGTTCGGGATGCTGACGGAGGTGGCTTGGTCGAGGGCGTTGTAGGCATACGTCCACGTCTTCGCGCCCGGCGCCGTCACGGTGCGAATCCGCAGGATTCGCCTTAGCCGAAGCTGCGCTTCGGCGGCGCTCACCTGGTTGAGGGCCGTGTAGGTGTACAACGTCGTGTTGCCGTGATAATCGTTCATGGACGTGACGTTCCCGGCCGCATCATAGGCATAGTCGAGATGGGATGCGTCGTAATCCGTCAACTGCGTCAACCGCCCGGCCACATCATAAGCATACTGCAACCCGTCCGTATCGCCGCGGCAGGCCCAGCCTACGCGCAATGCCCCGGCCCCGAATGTCGCCCCAGTTTCCATACCCGCAGTCTAGCACAGATGCCCCTTCCGCGCAACAGAAATGGGGATGCATCTCACGCTCAGCCGTCCCTACGGGACTGGGTAGAGCGGCTGGCTCGATACCCACCGTTCAAAACGCTGGGCTATTCTCGGCCGTCCCTACGGGACGCCCCCTCCGGGACGCTCCCTCCGGGGCGCTCGCTCTGCGCGGCTCCGCGGTCTCCGCGCCTCCGCGTTTCTCTTTCCTCCGATTCGCGTCCATTGGTGTGCATTGGTGTCCATTCGTGGTCGGCCTTCCCCTCTTGGCCCCGTCCATGTCCGGTGTCCGACTCTGTGGGTTGATCTTCCCCTCTTTCCCCCGATCCGTGTCATCCGTGTAGTCCGTGGTCAGCGCCCGCTCTTGACTCGTTGTTCTTTCCTCGATTTGCCCCCTCCGTGGCCTCCGCGGCCTCCGTGTGCGCCCCTCCGGCTCTCACTCCGAGTCCCGCCACTGAATCGTGCCGATTTGCAGAACATTCTCGGTGTTCTCGTTATGCCTGTGCGCCGGTTCGCCCCCAAGACCGTATAGCCGGGCTTCATGCGCAACCCAAGGGGCGGTCGCGACACCGTAGGGCATCACGCCCACATGCGAGTAGTTGTCCTGATCCACGTCATAACACAGGATGCGATCGCCATATCCTGTCCAATAGGCATCCTGCCTGCCGGTCGTCCGGCCCACGCGGAACGTCCGGACGTCCGCGCTGCCCATGAGGAGCATGTAGCGCTCACGTAACGCGACGACGCACCCGGACAGAACGGGGAACGGCGTCGGGCGAACCGGCTTCCACGCATCGACGGCGGGATCGTACGCGTACGCATCGCGGTAGTTCGGAACGCCTCCCCACGGGCCTGCAAGGCCGTACTTCTCTGCCAACTCGACATGGTTCTCCCGCATCTTCGGTTCGGGGTTGGAGCCGCCGAACACGTATAGCTTGCCGCGCACCGCCCCCGCCATCATCAGCGCTCTCGGGCCGCCCGGATAGGGCGCCATGGGTTCCCAGTCTGCCCCGGGAACGTCAAGCCGAAGGCGGTAGTCGGGCAGGGCGGGCGCATCGCGCTTCTCCGTAGGCGTTCCCGTTGGATGGCCCCCAACCAGGAACAGCCACTGGCCCGGGACGATGGCGGCCGCTGCGCACCAACGGCCGGCGCCTTCCGCTTCGGGCAGCGGGGCAACCTCCTCATACTGCCAGGCCCCGTTCTCGCCGCGCCCGGCTCTGTACACCGACCGCCCCGCGCCACGGCCTCCCACGATGTACACGAACGTCCCATCGCATGCGCCTTGGGTGTACTGCGGACGGATGGGAGGCGGCGGCGACGGGCTGTATGTCCGCGAGGAAATGTGAAACACGTACGCCAGATTCTCCCGCGACGGCATCCACAGTCCGCCCGCGAGGAAGACATCGCCGCCCACCAACCCTGCCACGCCCCCTTTCCATGCAACGGGAAGATTGGGGCCGGTCTCCCACGCGATTCGGAGCGGCGGCTCATCGAGTACCCCTTCACACTCCCTGCTGAAAGGCGTCTTCTCGTAAGCCTCATTGATTAGTCGCACAGCATCCAAATTGGCCGCGTCATCCCGCCACTCAGTCGACGTCGCGGGGCCCGCTTGCCCGCCATCTGTGCCTCCCCCGGCCGATGTGTCGCCGGATGCAACCGGGATCGCGGAGCCCAGGCAGATGCAGAACGCAGTCAACGTCATGAGCCGCTTCCTTTCATTGAGATGCCGCTTCCCCATACAAAACACTCCCCAACCCGACGGTTGAGCATATTCCATTCCCCGCCGCCACGCGAAATCACTGGCTCCGACGCGAACCGGGCACACAGCGCGGGCCCGGCCTGCCCGGAAGAGCTAGCCCGCCTCCTTTCCGGCCGCCGCGATTTGCCCGCTGAGCCGCTCACACTCCGAGGCCTTCAGCTTCAGGTAGATCGGCCTCCCGGAAAGCGCAAGCCGGTTCTCATCCATCAACACCGGTGTCCCCACCATGCTTGTGACGCTCTCGATCACGGAGGCGTCGGACAGCCTCACCTCGATCCCGTCGTCCAGCGCCCAGAGCGCGACGGTGGCTTCGTCGCCACGCTCGAAGACGAGCGCCCAAACGCGTGGATCGGTGTTGATACGCCCCTTGAACGTGGATTCGCTCATCATTTCGATGACGGTCTTCACGGCGAAGTAAGCGTCCTTCGGCCGAACCTGACCCTCGAGCCAGGGCGTAAACAAGCCCATATAAAGATCGGCAGGCTCCATCACGCTGGTGTAGGGCGCTTCCTGATGGAGATGGAAGAAGTAGACGCGCTCAATCCACGGAATCGTTGCAGAGATCAGATAGACGCGCGCCAGGCCCCGCGCTTGATCCTCCTCGGAGCACGAGAGGTTCCGGTGATCGGCAGACGTGCTGCGCAGGTAGGGCAACATGCACGGCTCGACGCCGTTCCACCCGACCTCCGTGACCCACAACGGCTTCGCGTCCCCATACTTCACCATGACGTCATGGAGCGCTCTGATCTTCCCGATGTAGTCGCCGTCCTCGGGCAATGCCGGACGCGTGTAAGCGTGTGCGGCAAGGACGTCGAAATACTCCTTCCCGCCGAGGCGATAGATGGCGTCAAGGTGGGCCGGGGCGATCCCTGCAAGGCCGCACAACACAACCTGGTTCGCCGGATCCGCACGCTTCACGCCGCTGTGGAACGCTTTCAGAAACACGATGAAACGCGCTTTCCAGAGCCCCATGTTCGGCTCGTTCATCGCCTGCCAGTAACGGATTGTTCCCTTGTATTTCGAGGCGATCTGGTAGACGAATTCCTCGAACACGGCGATATGCTCATCGCTGGGGAATGTGCCCTTCTCCGTCTGGATCCATTTCGGCGGCGCAGTGAGCACGACAAGCTGATCCAGGCCGGCCTCGAGGCCCAAGTCCGCGCTCCGGATCATCCACATGTCCGGAGCGAAGCTGTACTGCCCCGGCGCGGGTTCGAGCCCCTCATAGCGGAAATCGATGCGAACCGCGTGCATGTTCAAGTCGTCCAGCAAGCGGTTCGCGAACTCGTTGTTGACGTGCGTCGTCGTGCCGAAGAACGTGTTGGGGATGAAGCGCTCGCGATTCAGCATCGCGTCCCAAGCCGCTGAGGAATCGGCGTCGCCCACCTCGGCGGCCTCCGCCGCGCCGCCCGCGGGCGCGAGGGTCAGGAGGCCCGTGTCGCCCAGGTTCCACCAGCAGTACTGGCCCTCCGGGACCTCCGCAAACAGGCCCAGATACACCTCCGCGGCCGGCTGCGGCGGCGTCAACACCACGGCCGGCGGATCCACCGTCGCCACGGGCCCGGCCTCATACACGTGCGCGTCAGTCCATGTGACGCCGTCCCAGCTATAGCGCGTGCACATCCGCGCCCCGTCGCTCAGATTCCGCCCGTGGCCCCCCATGTCCCACGCTATGGACTCCACCGCTTCCGAGAACACGACCTTCCACGCGATGTGGCTGCTCTTCCCGGCGTCGCCCGCGGTGACCACGAAGTCGCGAAAAGTCACCGAATTGGCGGAGTAGACACGGACCGTCTGTCCGCCCACATTGGCGAAGTGATTCTGTAGGCTGTACTGCGCCGCCCACGGCCCCGACGCGGGACGGGCACACTCGAACGCCGCGTCCGGGCCGACGACCGCGTTATCCTCGCCCTGGGTGAAACTGCCGTCGTGTACGCCGACGCTGACGTTGAGCCATTCGGCCCAAAGCGGCGGCATCACTCCTATCGTGAAGACAAGCGCAAGGGAAAGAAGACGCGCCATGCATAGACTCCCGATACGTCCGGCAACCCGGCACATTTCATCAAGGACACCGCGTGGATTCTCCATTCGCGCCGCGTAGCCTTCAAGTGGGGCCAAACCACGCCCCGACGTCACCGCGAGCGCTCCGAAGACGGCCTCACCTGAGTTCACCAGAAAACCGGGCTGTGAGTCAATCGCGCCGGACCGGCAGTACCCCGAAGGCCACCGGCGGCAAGGTCGACCTGATCCATGGAACGCAGTAGAATACCGTTGTTTGAACGAGGGCCTGGCAGGCAAGTCTGCCGGATCCTCAAGAGCGTTCTTCGGCGTGAGCGAGGATAGGCGAGAGCCCTGTTCGGTAGACTGGTGTCAAGGACCAAGGCAGTTCGGAACGTGGAGATGTGTTGGTCTTGAGGCCGCAGCCCAAGGAGCCTGAGTGATGCGCGCGTATCTTCTACTGCGAACCATGCCCGTGGCAATGTGTCTGGGGGCTCTGTCAACGGCCCCTATTGGGGCCGAACCGTTCGATCCCTCCGCCGGGGACTACACGGGCCACCCCGGTGTGAAGATCTACGTCTCGAAACTGGGCGACAATTCGGATGGGAGTAGCTGGGGAAAGGCCTTCCACACGATTCAGGCGGCCATTCAGGCCGTGCCCGACGCTCAAGGCGGCCACATGGTCATCATCCGTCCCGACACCTATGAGGAAGCCAACTTGTTCCCGTCTTTCAAAGGGGCCAAAGGCTCCTACAACGTCCTCGTGGGCGACTTCGACGGCCGGTACGGCTCCGGCGCCACCGGCTGGGCCGTGCAGGATTCCGGGGCCCCCGCACTCGTTGTGCGCAAGCATCCGACGGAATGGATGTGGCAGCTAGTCGACGGCGATCCAGCCAAGGAATGGGGGCTGAAGAGCATCGACTGGTGGGGGCCGGCCAAGTGCGATCTGAAGTTCTCCGGCGAGCGCTTTGACCGCTGGATCTTCCGCAACATCTACTCCGCCGGCTCAGAAGGCGGCATCGGTTGGGACATGACGTGCAGCAAGGGCGTCGAGTTCTCCGCCATCGTTGAGGACTGCGTCGGCACCGGGCGGTTCTGCGGCGCGGGCGTCGGCGGGCACACCGGACGGCCCGAAGAGCCCATCGTGTTCCGGCGTTGCTTCTTCATGTGTTTTGATTGGTGGGGCGATGCTGCGGGCGTCTATGTGCGTGCAGAAAACCCCGAGAAGCGTGATTGCTACGACGCCATTCTCGAAGACTGCACCGTTGCCGGGCCCGATAACGCCCTTCAGGCCGGCAATCCGGGCTTCGACGGCTACACGAAGGTGCTCATCAAGAACTGCCGGCTGTTCTCACTCAACTTCTCCCAACCGTGCGGCCAGCCGTCGACGGGCATCATCTACCACACCCTCAACGGCTCCCTGCTCCATGTCGACCTCGAAGACACCATCCTCGTGGGCTACAAGGTCTTCGGCAGCGGCGGACAGCAGTTTGGGTGCCCCGCCAGGCCCGAGGGCGGGCCGGTTTCCTATTCCGTGAAGGGTAAAGTCCAGGCCTACGTGCAGTTCGAGCAGGAAGTGCCCGAAGGAATCGAGCGCCTGCGGTATTGGCCCGTCGAAGCCTTCAACTCCCTCATGCCCGAACGCTTCCATGGCGACAAGATCGTTGAGCTCCGCGGGCAGGAGTCTCGCTAGCCCATCTTCCGCAGCATGCGGACTGAAACGAGATTATTCCGTTGAGGCAATGGACGCAAGTCCTTTTGCGTTCAGAGCGGTT
>JAFGTL010000760.1 GCA_016934125.1 Candidatus Hydrogenedentota bacterium | reverse complement strand
CACCAGCGCGGTGAGTGCGTGGCCGAGCGAAACTCACGCACCGTTAAGAACTTCGAGCGCGCCACAATCCGCTACCCGGCGACCGGGGCGGGCAAAGCAGCTTGACAGAGAATGGCCGATGGTCTATAAGTCTACTACTGGGGCGTTCGATGTGGGGGCGACCTCAGCGGGTAGGTGGCCCGTGGCGCTTGCTCTACAGTACTCCCGGCGCTTTCGATAGCGGGGTTGAGCCTCGGAGGCGTTGGTTTATCTTGTTCTTGGGGCCAGCGGGCGGAACGAAGAGACAGCGTTTCGATTGGCATAGCGGATCCGATGGGGGGGCAGGACATGTCGGGACAGCTTGAGAACTTGCGTCCAGTCTGCTGCGCGTTGATGACCGCCGACTTCGAGCGAAGTGACCGACTCAAAGGCATTCTCCAGGTGGCCTATGAAATGCTGGAGGCCGCCTCGATTATCGCGTACAAATACAATCGCGTCGCAGATCAGCTTGAGATCTTCGCTATGCCCGGGGTCGCTCTTCGAGAAATGATGAGAGGGCCGACCCCAGAGCGGATCTTCCGTTGGGACGGTGTGGACGATCCCAAGAAGGTGCCTCCCGAGTTGTGGCTTGAGAACAGCGATGAGTACCGGGACTATGTCGCTCGCGCGTCAGGAGCCATTGCAGCGAACCCCGGCAAAGGCCGCGAAGATGACTTCCGCTCGCGGGAGCTGAGGGTGAAGTATGAAGGTGAGGGAGACTTCGCTCTGGCGAAGGTTTGCCTCTACAAGGGAGTCGGACAGACCCTGGATCCTGTCGGGCAGTTGTTCTTCAATTTCCACAAGAGCGATCCCAGTATCTCGACATTCACTGAGGAATTGCGATCGGCTATCCGCTATGTCGCGACTGTAGTTCGGGAGTTGCTCATCGAGGAGTTGTACCACGGCCTTGACGGCCACAGAGATACCGAAGACCGACGTGCCGGATCGCTCCACCTGCTACGAGCGATAGACGACAAACTGAAACCCGCCGCTTTCGCCACGATTGAGTCGTTTCGAGAATTGCCCGAGGAATTGCGCAGTCAGCTTCTGGAGCAACTCCGAACTCGTGTGAGGCGCGAAGCCTCAAGTCCTGCCGGCCGGGCGGATGACAAGAGCGCGTCTCAGAAGCTCCTTGCTATTCTGTCCGAGCCCGTTGTCCCCCCTCATCAAGAGGTCGAGGCGGATCTCTCGCAGGAGTTCCGAGAACTAGTGGAAGAGGTACTCTCTGGCGAGATGTGGCGGCGCGTGTGCCACGCAGGTCTATCCCTTGTGGAGACATATGGCGGGCAGGCGGATGTGATCCTTGTACTCGGGGAGACTCTTGGCAAGCGGATCTTGCCCCTCAGATCACCCCTCGAACCGGCCGCAGACCTTCAGTGGCTCGACCGGGAGACAATAACCGGCTACTGTATCCAGAAAGGGAAGGTGTTTGTCGGGAACAACGTCCTGCAGAAATCGTCAGATACCTTCAAGCAGTACTTCAGGAACGAGTTCGCCAAAGAACCGCAACTGCAGTATAAGTCGCTGATGGTGGTGCCAGTCACCGTTGAGGGAGAGGTGCGCGCGCTGATGCGGCTCATGAGCACAGACGAGGGGTGCTTCCTGGACAAGGACACGCGCGCGATTCAGGATCTGGCTTTTGTCGCCAGCTATGCACTCAGCGTATTGGACGCCAGACAGCGTCAGGAACGCATCTCAGAGGGTCTCTCGTTCTTTGCCGAGGGCCAGGCTGTGGCTGATCGACCAAGCCTTGAGGGGCTATTCCGAGGCGCCCTACGCGTGCTTGGGGCGAAGTATGCCGTCTACTGGACGATTGACAGGTCGGTCGGAGCGGGGCCGGTCTTCGGCAACGGGACTGTCGTTCACGCGCGGCCGGGTGCCGCGGTGCAGTACATCGCGCCAACCGACGGGCAGTTCGGCGTGAGGCCTCATGGCCTGACCAGTGAGGTCCTGGAGCGCTGCCAGCGGGCGCAAAAGGATGTCATATTCTGTCTGCATGTGCTCGCCGAACGACGTAGGGCCGATGAGGACTTCCCCGAGTATGTGCTGCAAATCTTTTGCCGTTCGCGAGAAGCATGGCAGTCTGACGCCGTACGGACTCCTGACGGGTTCCACCGCACCTCCTACGTTAGTCCCCTGAAGTCTCTCAATCACCCAACGGCGGACTTGGGGCTCTGTGAAGCCACCACGAGCGAATACCTGCACAGTCAGATCGGCTTCGCCATTAAGGAGAAAGACAGCGGCCACGTGATGGGCGTTGCGTGGATATGTTTTGACGATCTCCACCACCTCGGCTGGTGGGAACGGCTGTACGTGAGCGGGCTCTCAAACTATCTCGCTCAGGGCATGCGGGCCACCGGCCTCCAACTCGCCATACGCAGTTTCCGACACATGATACCAAGTGCATGCAGCAACGCTGCCCTTCTGTTGGAGGAAGCCACCACCCGGCCTCCCGCTGTTCTGATTGATGGCAGGCCGCCGCCAGCCACGAAGGACACGGCCATCTCGACGGCGGACGATGTGCTGTACATGATTGCGCAGAAGGCAGCCGAAGTGAGAGTACTGCTTGAGCCGGGGGCGGAGGAGAGGGCCTTTGGCACATTCGAGGTGGGTGACGTGATACGACGCGCATGGGCAATCGCCACAAGCCTCGGGACGCTCTCTGGCGCTTTCGAGTCTTGTCAAGAGTGCGATCTGCCTAGCGAAGAAGTGCCTTACTTCAAGATCCTTTACGGGGACGGGTTGACGCCTGAGGATCCAGTGAACGGGGCTGCCTACACGGCCGTGCTCAACGTCCTGACAAATGCGGTGCAGCACGGCGATAGGCCGTTTCGCGCATGGGCAACGAGGCGAGTGGGAACTCTCCGCATCATTCTGGCGAACGGCGGCCAACCCATAGCTGAGGATCCCCTCTTGGCACCCGAACGTGCTTACCGGCGCGAGACAGACCACGGCGTTGGACTTGCTATCGTCAAGCGAATCCTCGCGAAGGAGGGTGGACACATTCGGTGGCTGGACAAGCACGCATTCGGGCGGGAATATCCGGAGGCGCCGGCGGCGCTAGAGGATTGTGTCACCTTTTTCGAGGTCGAAGTGCCAGAGGCATCAATGGAGGCCGGACAATGGACCAATGTGTAACTCGATGTGTCATCCATTTCGAAGACATCCCGGAGGTCGTACAGAAGTTCTACGACGTTCACTTGGCGCCGGCGTTGACGCACAAAGACAAGTCATCCTCAACGGTAGTCAAGTTCGCATCGTATTGGGAAGATCGGGCTTTGCGGAAGACACTCCCCGCCCGAGTGGTGGCCCAGCAAGCGGTCGGGGTGTACAACGAATACCCTAGACTCGCGCGGGTTGCGTTCCTTGTTGATCTACACGCCGGAACCGGGACAACATCCAGCGTTAAGTACGGAGTGGACGTCATAAGAGAACTCGCGGTTCTGCTGACAGCCGGAGATGCTCAGAGGTTCCTGACGAACGAGAACTTCCTCACATGCATCTTCTCAATACACACCGGTGGCGTGAACAGCGTCATGTCGGCCCAATGGCCGCAGTCGCGTTCGTGCACACTCAGCGAGATCTGCAATAGGCAGCCCTGCGCAAGGGTGCCTGATGCCTTGAGCATCGCCAACTCTGGAAAACCGAGAATCGTGATCGCCGAGCGTGTCCGAGACGCGCATTGGCTTGCTGATCTCGTGGCCGCGTGGCTTTAGGCTGCGAGATTCTGCGCCCCGGCGGGCGTCAGTCGCCGAACCGGACGGCCCCGGCGGGCCGCGCCACGGCAAACCCGACGGTATCGAGTGCGCCGGTGGCCGCCATGCAGGTGAGGCGGTGCGCGCCGGGCGCCAACGCGAGCGATAGCGGCGCATCGGGCATCGATTCGCCGAGGTAATGCCCATCCAGATACCAGTGGAGCGGGCCCTCGCGTTCGGTGGAGGCGCTCAGGCGCAGCCGATCGCCCGCGGGTTCGCCCGTCAACACGTATTCGGCCTCGCTCGACGGCGTCAGGATGCGCAGGCGCTCAGCGCGGGCCGGCGTCTTGCTGGCATCGCCCCCGGCGAAGGCCACCGGCGATGCCTTCGCCAAGTCCCAGCCTTTCGTCGAGCCCGGCCACCGTTCCACGACGCCGCCTCGCGCCGTCTGGCTTGGGCCGTGCACCGCGCACCGGCGATGGAGGTACTGCGCGCGCGGCAGCATCTCCTCGCGCGTGTGCGTGCACCACGGCGACGCGGGCAGGCCCGTCACCGCGCATACCGTCACGGGCCGGAGATCCTCGCCCAATTCCGGCCATGCCGGCGTCGACTTGGGCTCGAGCGAGCGGAACATGCGCCCGGCCAACGGCAGCGCGGCCTGCGCGCCCACCAGCGCCGGCGATGGCCTCGCGTCGTTGTTGCCCATCCACACGCCCACGAGGTAGTGGCGGTTGAACACGAACGCCCACGCGTCCCGATGGCCCGTGGACGTGCCCGTCTTCCAGCAGATCGGGGGTGCGGCGCCGACGGCGTGGATGAGTCCGTCGCCCAACTCGGCCGGCAGCGGATGCTCGAGCATGGCGTACAACTCGAGACAGGCGCCGCGCGAGAGTCGCCGCACGCCCGGCGCCGCCGGCGCATCCGCCAGCATGTGCAGTGGGCGGTATTCGCCCAGGTTGGCCAGGGCGCAGTAGGCCGCGGCCAGTTCATCGAGCCGCACCTCGGGATTGCCCAGCGTCAGGCCGAGCCCGTAATAGGCGGATTCCCGGCGCAGCGTCGTCAGGCCCAGATCTTGCAGGAATCCATGGGCCTCATCGACGCCCACCCGATCGAGCACCGTCACCGCCGGCACGTTGAGCGAGCGTTTCAGCGCGTACGCCGCGGACACCAGGCCCCGGTAGCGGCCGTCGTAGTTCTCCGGATTGTACAGGCCGTAGTCCAGCGAGCCGTCCTGCAGCATCTCGCAGGCGTACAGGCAGTTGTGCTCGATGGCCAGGGCATAGGTGAAGGGCTTCAACGCCGAACCCGGCGAACGCATCGCGCGGCATGCGTCCACCTGCCCGCCGCCGGGCGTGTCGAAGAAGTCCGCCGAACCTACCCGGGCCAGCACGTTGCACGCGGGCAGATCGACAGCGATGAGGGCCGCGTTCGTGATCGTGCCGCGCGACGCGGCCACCGCCCGTGCCACGAGTCCCTCGGCACGCTCCTGGATATCGCGATCGAGCGTCGTCGCGATCCGGTTTCCGCCGCGAGCCGGCGCCTCGAGTGTCGCCGCCAGGTGCCGCGCCAGCCCGGGAAATGCGTGCCGCCGCACCCCGAGCGGTTCACGGCACGCCTGCGCGCAGCCGGCCTCGCTGAGGTAACCCTCGTCCCGCATGCGTTCGAGCACGTAGTTGCGGCGAGCGCGCGCCGCGTCAGGATGTTCGAGGGGCATGAGGCGCGCCGGCGCTTTCGGAAGCCCGGCCAGCAACGCCGCTTCGGCCGGCGTCAGTTCGCTGGCCTGTTTCCCGAAGTATCGCCGGGCCGCCGCCTCGCACCCCACCAGATTCATCCCGTACGGCGCCCGGTTCAGGTAGGCGCACAAGATGGCGTTCTTTGGCACACGTGCATCGAGCCGCACGGCCTGCACGGCCTGCCGCGCCTTGCCCCAGAGCGAACGCGTGCCCGGCTCGGCCCCCTTCACCACCTGCATCGTGAGCGTCGACGCGCCCGACACGATCCGGCCGCCCCGCACGTTCTGCCACGCTGCACGCGCCACGGCAACGGGATCCACGCCCGGATGCCGGTAGAAGCGTTCGTCCTCGGCGGCGAGGGTGGCCTGTACGAGACAGGGGCTGATGGCTTTGAGATCCCTCGCGAACGCCCACTGCTCGTCAGCGTTCAGGAACGCGTGCATGAGGCGGCCGCGGCCGTCGAGCATCTCGCCCGACGACTCCGTTTCCAGGTAGCGGGACGGATCCATGGGCCACAGCAGGACCACCGCCCCGGCAAGCCCGACGGCCGCCACGGTCAGGGCGACTACTTGCCCGCCATGGCGGCGCAGCCTTCTCCGCAACGCAGAGAGCACGGCGCACTCACTCCTTCACGTCAACCGCGGACGGCGCAGACGCGCCGCGCACGCGCGCATCGTACATGCACTCCGCCGTCACCGGCGGGTGCTGGAACCGGCCCGGCGTGACGGCCCGCACTACGTAGTAGAAATGATGCGGGCCCTGTTCGAGGCATTCGAAGGCCAGCACGAGCCTGTCGTCGCGGATTTCGAGGTAGGCGGGCGTCGCCGCGCCCTTGAATCCGGCGCCCGGCGCCGCGTCCGCCTCGAGCCGCGGATTCTCGATCTCGAAGCCCGCGGGCAGCAGATCGGCCACGGCCACGTTCTTCGCGTCGTGCGCGCAGTTGATTGACAGATCGACGACGTAGGCGGACGCCTGCTCGAACGCGCCGTCATGCGGTTCTCCCTTCGGCGTGCGGAACGTCCGCGTAATGGCGATGCCCTCGGACACCGGCTCGATAGCCGGCTGGGCAGGCACGCCCCGCGACGTCACGTTGACGAACAAATCGGCTGTGCCCGTGTTCGCGATGGTAAACGAGCCGCCGGCGCCGTCGTGGGCGGCCCGGAACACCTCGCCGCCCTGGAGCGCGCCCGTGGCGGAACCGCTCACGCTCGCCCCGGCCCCGTCGATGTTCGCCTCGAGATCCGACAGGTAGGCGCTCAAGGCCGTCACGACGAATGCCGTTTCCTGTGTTGTGCCGTGGCGGCGATCCCGCAGGAATGCGAAGAGTTCCTCGGCCATTTCAGCCAGTTCCGCGGCGTTCTTGCCCGTTTGCCGCAGCACCAGCAACTCGATGGCCGCGTTTCGGATGTCCGAGTTGAGCGTCCCGTCCTGCTCGCTGATCGTGAAGGGCTCGGAGGGCGCCTCATTGAGGTAGAGGGCCACGCGATCGAGATCCTGCGTGTTCTGCGCGAGCGCCGCGGCCAGCAGCAACCGCGCCGGACGCGGCAGCACCACGT
>JAFGTL010000068.1 GCA_016934125.1 Candidatus Hydrogenedentota bacterium | reverse complement strand
CGAGTAGGCGCCCCGCGCCTGCGGCCCTCACAGCCGGAGGAAGCAGGGGAGCGCCTGCGGCTTCTGTGCCGCGTGCAAAGGCCCCCCCCGGGGAGACGTCAAACACCGGCAATTCGCAAACTTGACGCGGGGGACAGTTTCTGCTAACATAATTTTCAAAATTATAGGAATTCGCCGCATTGAACCGGGGGAGGGGGACGCACCTAGCACGCTCTTGGCTGCGGGCTTATCATTCGGGATTGGCAATCATTGTGAGCGCATGGCCCCGGCAACCAGGAGATGGCAGAGTGGCGGTGTTCAGGTATACGGTCACGATGGCGAACCGTGAGGATCACGTCGAAACGGGCACGGTCGTGGCCAGAAACGAGAAAGAAGCCAAGAAGAAACTCGAGGGTTTGGATCTCGGAAACGCGCGACTGAAGCGGCTCGGTGGTGTGACGGGCCTCATCAAGACCTTCACGGCAGACATCAAGTAAGCTGCAGAACGCCATGCAACGGACTGAGTCTGACGCCGAGTGGGAGATGACGGGCTGCACATCGTTCGCCGCTCGATCCCTCCGTGGAGGCATCCGCGCCCGGGGATGACCGGATATGCGGAGTTCCCGGGGTGCGTGCGCACCGGCGGCGCTCCATCGTGCCGGCTCCATCCCTCTCTCGTGCCACCGCAAAAGCGCGCCGTTCAGGCGGAACCCGCTCGGCCCGGATCACCCCTCCTGCTCGTATTCCGTGATCTCGATCGTGCCCGTGATCCAGTGCAAGAGCCCGTCCCGGCACTTGAACCGCATGATGCCGTTCCCCTCAACCTTCGGAACCGTGTCGCTGTCCCACGTCGACCCCTTGCCGTTCCCGTGCCAAAGCGTTATCCGATAGACGTTCTTCATCATACGTTCTCCTGCAATCCCGTCGTCCACTTGGCGACCTACCGCCGCTACTGTTCCATATGCGAGCACGACAATGCAATGCGGAACGCTGGCCCCGTCAGCCCGCCCGCTCAGGCCGAGTCCGGCGCACGAACGGCCAAGCCCGCAACCAGGACATCCACGGCGTGCGCGCCCCCGCACCGCAACGCGTCCGCACACTCCGACACGGTGCCTGCGCTGGTGGTCACGTCGTCCACGAGCAGGATGGTTGCGCCCTCGAGGTGTTCGCCGTTCACGAGCGCGAAAGCACCCGCCACGTTGGCGCGTCGTTCCGTCTCGTCAGCGATCAGGCTTTGCACGCGCGTCGGCCGCAGGCGCCGGAGCGACTCGTCCAGCCGCCCGTTCGGGAATGCGGGGGCCACCGCCCGCGCAAGGAGGCGCGACTGGTTGAACCCGCGCGCCCGCTCGCGCACCCGGTGGAGGGGAACCGGCACCAGGTAGTCGTATGCCGCGCAGTCGAGTTCGCGGCCCGCGGCCTCGGCCATGAGCGCGCCCAAGGGCCGCGCCAGCCGTGTCTTCCCCTGGAACTTGAACAGCTTGATCGCCTCGGCAACCGCCCCTTCGAAACAGGCCGCCCCGAGAATGCGGCGGTAGGGAGGGGCCTCGAGGCGGGTGCTGCACGCCGCGCACGGAAACATGCGCTCTGAACGGACGCCCACCACGGCCGGATGGGGCCGGCCGCAGATCGGGCAGAACGGCCGCTCGATGCGCGGACTCAGTTCCCAGCAGTCCGGGCAGAAGAAGCCGTTCTCCTCCGTCAGCAACCGGCGTCCGCACATCGTGCAGAACTCCGGCAGGAAGAGGTTCTTCAACGCCAGCGTCCAGTCGCCCAGCATGAATCACGCCCCCCTGCGGACGCCCCTCGAACCGGCGCTCCGCCTACGGCTCGCCCCGGCCCGCCCGGCGCGTCAGGACAAGCCGATCCTCGTTCGCCCGGTAGAAACCGGCCTCAAACTGACGCTCCCGGAACCCCCAGCGCTCGTACAGCGCGATGGCGGCTTCGTTCACGGGATCGACGGTGAGGAACACGTCCGTATCGAGTCGATCAATCTCGGCAAGCAACGCCTCGAACAGCCGGGAACCGAGGCCCTGCCCGCGGTATGCGCGGTGCACGAAGGCCTTGTGCAGGCAGTAGGCGCCGCTCGTGCTCGGGAAGGCAAGCACCACCCCCGCCACGGTGTCGCCCTCGGCCGCGCACCAGACGACGGCGTGATCCACCCAGATCCGCCAGACGTGCTCGCCGTCCGGGATGAACTCAGAATGACGGTTGCCGGCCCAGGCCTCCCGATCGAGGGCGGCAATGGCCAGAAAGTCCTTGCGTGTTGCGCGTCGAATCTCCACGATTCCCCTCCGGCTCGGTTTCGGCTGGCACGTCCTGCGTCCCCTCGAGGCGATTCTAGCAGAACGCCGATGCGTTTGGCATGGAACGACTCGCCCGGCGACTCCCGGGCGGCGCATCAGGAACCGATGGCGAACTCCGGGGATTGAACGGAGTACAATAGCCGCCTGGACGAGCCGCGGGCCGTCGCCCGGGGCCCTGTCCGACAGCGCGGAGGACGGCAACCCATGTCGAAAGCGATCGCGGGCCTCGTGGCGGTACTCGCCATCCTGGCATGTGTTCAAACCGTGCGCCTCCACCGCGCCGAGCAGCAGCAGGCCGCCTTCGAGAACTACGTGTGGGAGCAGGCGCCCGAGGTGGCGGCCGCCGCCGGGTGCACGCCCCCGTCCGGCTACGACCCCGGACGAACCGCCGCGGCCCCCCCCGATTCCGGGGCCTCCGGGGCACTCGATGAGGCGGTCGATCCGGCCAGTCGCGCCCTTACCGAGGCGATCGCCTCGCTCACGCGCACAGAATCGGCCGCCCCTGGAAACGGAGACGGCGCGAGCGATGAGGCGGCGGGTTCGGCCGCCAAAGCAGGCGGCAAGGCGGGCCCGGCCGCGGGGAGCGGGCGGAAGGCGGCCCAGGCGAAAGGCAAGGGGAAGGGGGCGACGGCCGATTCGCAGGAAGCGAAGGACACCGCGGCGGCCAAGCGCGCCGCCGAGCGCGCGGCCGAACGCTCACGGCAACTGTTCAACCGGGCCCGGGACGCCCTGCAGCTGGGCGATTTCGAGGCGGCGGCCGCACTCCTGAGCGACAGCATCGAGGCCGATCCGTCCAACAGCCAGGCGTATCGGCAGTTGGCTCAACTCTACAACAAGCTGGGCATGACGGCCGAGGAGATGTACACATACGAAGAATGGATGGCGGCCGTGCCGGAGGAGGCTGCGCCCCACTACCTGCTCGCCCAGAGTTACCAGCGGATGGGGCTCGATGCGGAGGCCTTGGCCGAACTGGAGCAGTTCCGCAGCATGAGCGAGGGCAGCCTGACCGCGTACTCGATGATGGCCGATCTCTACCGGCAACTGGGGCTGCGGGCCGACGAAGGGGCCGTGCTTCAGGAATGGGCCGTGGCCGCGCCGGACTCGCCCGACGCGCACCGCGCGCTCGGCAACTACTACCGCCGGCTGGGCAGCTACGAGGCGGCTGTCGCCGAGTATCAGGCCGTCACCCAACTCACGCCCGGCGACGTCACCGCTTACGTCAACATGGCGAACGCGTACACCCAGCTCGGACTGCATGAAATGGCCCAGGCCGAGTATCTCGCCGCGCTCGAATACCGGCCGGAAAGCCTGAGTATCCAGCTTCAACTCGCTAACTCGTACCGCCGCAGCGGCGATCTGCTCGTGGCGCTCCAGACATACGAGGCCATCGTCGCGGCCGAGCCCGGCTCCCGCGAAGGGCTGCAGGCCCAGCGCGCCATCGACCGGCTTAACCGGCAACTGGCCGCGTGACGCCCCGCAGGCCGCCGGTTTGAAATCGGCTCCTCCTGAAAGCGATACTCGGCGGGCACGATTCAACCCTGGAGAGGGCCGCATGCCGGGCAAATCCAAAGCCGTCGATTCCGGAAACGAACTGCGCGACGCCGTGGCGGCGCTGGGCGT
Source organism: Candidatus Hydrogenedentota bacterium (assembly GCA_016934125.1). Classification (GTDB taxonomy): domain Bacteria; phylum Hydrogenedentota; class Hydrogenedentia; order Hydrogenedentales; family SLHB01; genus JAFGTL01. The sequence continues at coordinate 5,971 of JAFGTL010000068.1, read as the reverse complement.
CGAGTTGGGCCTGCGCGCCGAGACGGAAGTGGCCGTGGGCCGGCGCGTCTGGGGTGCGCGACGCCGGATCGACGTCGTCCTCAAGCACCCGGAGAGCCGGTTGAGCCTGGGCATCGAGTGCAAGTACCAGGGCACCACCGGAAGCGCCGAGGAGAAGATCCCGGCTACCATCCAGGATATCCGGGCCTGGCCCATCCGCGGGATCGTGGTATACGCCGGGGCCGGGTTCTCGAGCAACATGGAGTCCTACCTGCTGTCCACGGGCATGGCCGTAGACATTGCGGATCTCAAGCCGTGGTTGGAGTTGTACTTCGGACTATGAACGCCCCCGCCACACGAGGAGCCACGCCCCGGCCGTTTGTGAAATGGGCCGGCGGCAAAGGCCAATTGCTGCCCGAACTCGTCCGGCGCGTCGAGGAGGCGCGCCCGTTCGGCCGCTACCACGAGCCGTTTGTGGGCGGCGGCGCCCTGTTTTTCGAGCTGTTTCGCACTCGGCGGCTGCCCCGGAAGCAGTCCCTCCTCTCCGACGGCAATGATCGCCTGATGTGCATGTATCGCTGCATCAAGGAGGACGTCGAGCAGGTGATCCGGCTGCTCCTCCTGCATAAAGAGCAGCACGACAAGGCGCATTACTACGCGGTGCGGGCGGAGGTGCCCAGCGACGCGTTCGAGCAGGCCGCCCGCCTCATTTACCTCAACCGGACGTGTTTCAACGGCCTGTTCCGCGAGAACAGCAAGGGCCTATTCAATGTGCCCATGGGCCGCTACAAGAACCCCATGATCTGTGACGAGCAGAACCTGCGCGCCGTTGCCGGCGCCCTCAAGGGGGCCAACCTCGAGACGCGCCCCTTCGAAGAAGTGCTCCGCTTCGCCAAGAAAGGCGATCTCGTCTACTTCGATCCGCCCTATCACCCCGTGTCCAAGACGGCGTCGTTCACCGCCTATCACAACGGGGGGTTCGGGGAGGATTCGCAGCGCATGCTCGCGGAGGTAGCCGCCGAATTGCACGCGAAAGGCGTGAAGGTGCTCCTATCCAACTCCGACACGCCCTTTGTCCGCGAGTTGTATCGGCGGTTCGCCATCGAGCAGGTCTATGCAACGCGGTTGGTAAACAGCCGCGCCAGTTGCCGCGGCAAAGTGCCCGAAGCCCTCGTCCGGAACTTCTAGCGCCGGCGGCCGCCAAGGGCCGGGCTCGCGAGACAGCGGCGCGTAGGCGGCGCCCCCTTGGCACAGGCGAAAGCCGACATAGGCCTTGCGCGACGACGGCTGCATGCCCATGCGGAACGCGGAGCGGCACGTCGGCGCGTCGCTGTTCCACCCCCCGCCGCGCACCACGCGCCCCGAACCCGCCGGCGGCCCGGCCGGATCCCGCACGGCGTCGGCCGTGTACTCGCCATACCAGTCCCGGCACCATTCCCAGACGTTGCCGTGCGTGTCATACAACCCCCACCGGTTCGGCGCCTTCTGCGCAACCCGCCGGGCGAACCGGCCCGCCGTCTCCCACGTGTTGTCGAGATACCACGCATACCGGCCCAACTCGGTGTGGGCGTTGCCGAAGGAGTACTCCCAATCGCTTCCCGCCCGGCATGCCCATTCCCATTCCGCCTCCGTGGGCAGGCGAAAATGGCCTTCCCCCACCGCCGACAGCCGCGCGATGAACGCCTGAACGTCCTCCCAGCTCACGTATACGGCCGGCGAGTCCGGATCGTCGCTCGTATGCTCCTGGCCTGCCCAGGGCTCAGTGCCCATCACACGCGTCCACTGCGCCTTCGTGATCTCGCACGCCGATATCCAGAACGGCCGCGATATGGACACGCGGTGCCGGGGGTGCTCGTCCTGGAAGTAGTCTGCATCGGCGTCGAGGCGCCCCGCCACCTCGTCTGCGCTCGATGCGCTTCCCATCATGAAGTCCCCGCCCGGCACCCGGACAAAGGCGATCCCGGCGAACGTGGCCGTCTCGCACTCTACCGGCGCCGTGGGCCGGGGCGCCTCCGCCGGCTCCTCGACGGGCGCTCCATCGTCCGGAACCGCCCGACCGCCACCCCGGGAAGGGGCTTCCGGCTCGGGGGGGGCCGGTGCGGCCGCAGTCGGGCCCGCTGCACCCGCGTCGGGCGCCGGTTCCTGCCGGCCGGGACGCGTCAGCATGAAAACAGCGCCCACCACAAGCGCCACCGCAACCGCCGCGCACGCCGTCCAGATGGCCCAGGGCCGCCGGCGCGTGACCGACACCGGCTCGGGCGCCTGCACCGGGGCGTCGGCCACGGCCGCAGCAGCGTGCCGCACGGGGGCCTGTTGCAGTCGCAGCGCCCCCGCCGACGGGAAGTAGGCGTACGACGGATCGCCGTAGAGCACGTGGCCGGCCCACGCCACGGATTCCGGGAACTCGTGGGCGGTCTTGGCGTGGGCGCGGAAGAAGGCGAGCCCTACCGGCTCACCCGCCCGCAGGGCGCGGTAGAACTCCGAGGCCATGGTGGCGCCGTAGGCGTCCGGCACGTCGGTGAGCACACCGATGTAATGGCGCGCGCCTGCAAGCAGGAACGCGTTGGCGAGGCCGAATACCTTGCCCGGCGCGCCCGTGCTCCACGGCGGCGTTATCGCGGAACGGCAGGCGTTGGCGAAGATCAGCATAGGCGGCCGGGCGCGGCCCTCGCCGAACCGGCGGATCCGGGCCGCATCGAGCACGCCGTCCCGCAGGAGCCAGCCGCTGCTGTCGGGCTCGCCCTCCTCGTAGCGGGCGTGGCCTACGTAATGGAGGATGTCGCTGTCGGCGAGGCGATCGAGGACGTGGGCCGTGGTGACATCGCGGGCCTTATACCGCAGGGCGATGCTCGGGCCGGGGCCTTCCAGTTGCGCCAACAGGCGGTTCGCTTCCTCGTGGGCGGCGGGCAGATCGCCCAGCGGATCCACGAGGATGGCCATGCGCATCACCGCGCCGGACTGGCTCTCCCGCGGCGGTGCGGGCTGCTGGCCCGTTCGCACGATACGGCCGATACCGAACCGCTCGCACAGGAAGTGCTCCCCATCGTGGAGCAGTTCCCAGGGCACCTGCACCAGGTGCGCGTCCACGTCGATCCGGAGAAGCCCCGCCCGGCACTCGGCCAGAGCGCGCTTGATGCCCGGCGGCAGCAGCGCGTCGTACAACGCCCGCCCGCTGCTGCGCAAGGCCCCGAGGTCGCCCTGCACCAGCGCGGCGTTCCGGTGGAGCACGCCCTCCAACTCCGCGCACAGCGCGGCCAACTCGTCCTCAGGGATCGTGGCCTCCTCGTAAGGGCGCAGCGGCGAGCGGCCCGTCCCGTCCTCGCGGAACGAGAGGCGCACGTACTCGCCTACGCGCAAGGCCTCGAGATAGGCGGTTCGATCCATGTCCGGCCCGAGGGCAATGCCCGCGAACGTCGAGGCCGGCCCGGACACGACGGTCTGGGCGGAGCCTCGCACACGGTGGGTGCGGGGCGGCTCAGGCGCGGTGGCCAGGGGGCGGAGCGCCGCGGCCAAGGCCGCGCCGTCGGTGAACCGGCTGCCAGGCTCCTTCTCGAGGGCCGTCATGACGACGCGTTCGAGGGCCGGTGACACGCGGACGTGCTGCGACAGGGCCGGCGCGGGCGTATAGGCGTGCATCCGGCAGAGCTCATGGAAGGATCTCGCGTCGAAGGGCGGCCGCCCCGCCAGCATTTCGTACAGCGCAACGCCCAGCGAGTACACGTCCGATGCGGCAGAGGTCTCCCCGCCGAGGGCCTGCTCCGGCGACATGTACTGGGGCGTGCCGAGGAAGATCCCCGTCGCCGTGAGGCGGGCATCGTCGGCCGGTAGCGCAAGGCCGAAGTCCGTCAGCTTCACGCGCCCGTCCGCGGTGAGCATCAGGTTGCCCGGCTTGATATCGCGGTGGACAATGCCGTGGCGGTGGGCGCAGGCCAGGGCCTCGGCCGCTTCGAGCGCCATCCGCACGGCCTCGGTTTCGCGCAACCTGCCGCGCTCCGCGATCAGTTCGGCAATCGAACCGCCATCGAGGAGTTCCATACTGTAGAAGAACCGGCCCTCCTCTTCGAGAACGTCGAAGATCTGGACGATCCCCGGGTGGTTCAACCGGGCCAGGGCCTCCGCCTCCCGGCGGAAGCGCGCCATCACCTTCGGCCGGCCCGCGATGCCGGGCGCGAGCATCTTCAAGGCCACCTTGCGCTTGAGCGACACCTGGGTGGCCCGGTAGACGACGCCCATGGCTCCCTCGCCGATCTTCTCGAGGTCGCGGTAGCCGCCGAGTGTCTGCCCATCCCTTGTCATGCCGGGCCCGCTCCTTGTCCCGGCGCGTCCGCCGCCTGGATCAGCAAGTCGACGCGCTCCTTGCCAGCCTGGGTGCGCGCGACCTCCAGCGAGTAGCGGCCCGGGCCGACGTCCTTGAATTCAACCTGTTCGTGGACGGGATCCACCAGTTCGAGCACTTCGAGCGCCGGATTCAGGAGGGCCACCCGCATCCCGGCCGCCGAGGGCGGCGCAAACGTCACCCGTACGTCACAAGCGCCCCGGTTGCCCACGATCTCCACGCGGAGTTCGGTGTCGCCGAGGAATGCCGTGAAATACGCCCCGGGTGCGGGGGCCGGTTCCCCATCGCCCCGGACGGCGAGGGCCGGTACCAGGCCCTGGGTGCCGCATCCGGCCGCGGACACAATCGAGACCGCACCCCGTGCCAACGCCACAACGACTTGCGCCAGCGAGGGTTGGCGCCGGGCGCGACGCTGAACCAGGGCCGCAAACGCGGGCGAGGCCGCCGCGATCCGCTCCAGGCTCCAGCCCTCCCGGGTGGCGGCCATGGCAGACGCGATACACCGGAATCGGTGAAGACAGAAGGGGCAGTCCAGTGTCTCCGCCAGAAACGCCTCTTCATCGTCCACGGCGCCGGCCAGGAACGCCCAGATCCGCTCGTCCACCGCGTCGGGATGGCCGCCGTGGCCGCAGAACGCGGGCGCCGCGGCATCGGGGCGGCCGGCCGCTGCGACGGCCAGGAGTTCGTCGAGCCAGGAGTCGTTGGGCGTTTCGTTCATGGTTTCCCTCAGCTTCTGTCTATGCCATACGAAGACAAGGCGTCAATCCTTGCATCGCCATTCCTACGAGTCCATTCAGGGCGACAGGCCCAGCCGCGGTGCAAGCTGCTTCTTGGCCCGGCTCAGACGCGCCGCAACGCTCCCCTCGGGAATCTGCAGAATCGCGGCAATCTGTGCATAGCTAGGGCGGCACAGGCCTTTGCCTTGCCGGATCTCGTTGCGAAGGCGTTCGCGGCGCCGGGCCACTTGGGCCGCGCGCACGTAGGCTTCCTGGTAGGTGAGGGTGAGACGCGCCCGCCCCGTCGGATCGCTGCCCGCGCCCAGTCCGCGCCGCTCGGAACGGATCGCCGACAGCGTGCGCCCGGCACAGGCCGTCTCCAACTCCTCCGCCGACAGCCCGTGGGCCGCCAGCTCGCGCTGGAGCGCCGCGAGCCGCGACGCCAGCCAGCGCGCTAACTCATATAACCCGGCCAGCTTCTCCTCGGTGGCTCCGGCCGGCGCCGCTTCCTCTCCGGCGCGGAGTTCTTCGGCCAGCGCGTTCACGCATTGCGCCGCCTCGTCCGGCCTTCGGCCCGTGGTTTCCGCGATGTGCGCGCAAGCCGCGTCGGACACGTCCCGGCAGGCGCAGGCCATGAGTTCGACGGCGGCCCGGAGCGGGGCGGAGAGGCCCGCCAACCCCGATTCCACCGCCGCCGCGGCCGGCGACTCGTCCCCGGTGGGTGCGGATAGGCCGGCGGGATCCGTGTCGGCGGGTGCACCGGGCCCGCGGCGCGGGTGCTGCCGCAGCCAGTCGAGCGCGGCGCGCGGCACAACGGCCCCGAAGAACCACGCCTCGAATTCGCCCCGCGAAGCGTCAAACCGCTGCAATCGCTGGGGCGAGAGGGTTGTGTCGAGGATATCGAAGAAGGCGGTGTTGTAGTAGGATTCGGAGGGTTCGT
>JAFGTL010000759.1 GCA_016934125.1 Candidatus Hydrogenedentota bacterium | reverse complement strand
GCTGCAACTTCTGACGAACCAATAGGTTAAGACAACTCCCCTCGAGTGTGCTCATAACCCAAAGGTCGCAGGTTCGAATCCTGCCCCCGCTACCAATTGGTATCAAAGGACTTACGGAAATCCGTAGGTCCTTTTTTTGTGCCGAAAAGAGGCCATTGTGCCGTAGACTGTACAGTGAAAGTTCTGCCGGATGCGAACGGAGGACGCAATCGGTTGCGCACATCGGGACGTGGCGTTCTACAGGGCGCGCAGGTAGTCGACGGCTTTGCGCATGGCCTCGCGTGGGCCGTATTCGTCGCCTTCGTATTCGAGGTTGATGTGGCCCTGGTAGCCGAGGCGGTCGAGGGCGTTCCAGCAGGCGGCCGTGTCGATATCGCCTTCTCCGATGAGCGCGGGTTTGAAGTAGCGGCCATCGAGCATGGGCCGGTATCCGTCCGCGGCGTCCGGGCGGATATACCAGTCTTTGAAGTGGATATGGACGATGTCGTCGAAGGTGCGGCGCAACGAGTCGACGGGATCCTCGCCGCCCGCGGCGTTGCCGTTGTCGTAGGTGAGTTTGAGGGAGGGAATGCGGGCCTTGGCCTCCTCGAAATCGGCGGCGGTGACGAAGGGGCTTCGCGCGCCGGGGAAGTTCTCGACGGTGAGGGCGATGCCGGCCTGCGTGGCGACGGGTGCGAGCCGTTCCAAGCCAGTGATCCAGCGCTCTCGCAGAGCACCGCGCTCGAGGCTGTCGCTCCCGGGGGTCGGGATCATGACGACGGGGGCGCCGAGGATATGGGCGGCCTCGATGCCGCGTTTGCAGGTGTCCAGGCCCTTTTTCTGTGTGGCGGGGTCGTCGGCCACGAGATCGGGGGAGAAGAAGGTGTGGGCGACTACGGGCACGCCGTGGTCGTCGCAGAGGGCACGGAGGTCCTTGGCGTCGTGGCCGTAGAGGGTGACGAAGTCGATGCCGTCCATGCCGAGCTCGACGGTGAGTTCGAGCATCTCCTTGGGATCGGTGATCGCGTTGTTCCGGGCCAGCGAGTAAGTCATCATCGAGAGCTTCATGTCAGGATTCCTTTCCCGTGCCGGGTTCCCGAACCATGGTAAGGGCGGCGTCGAACAGGAGCTCGCCGGCCTCGGGCGCCATTCTGCTGGGCGGGCCCAGGGTGGTCTCATAGCCCCCGCGCTGGAAGGCGTCGCGGGTGGGGATATAGCCGAGCATACCGTTGGCGCCGCCGACGATGAGGGCGTTCATCGGGTGGGCAGCCGCTTTGAGGTGCAGTTGATACTCGACGAAGTACTCGCCCGGGACGCCGACGAAACACGTGTCCCCGATCCGCTGCACCTGAACTTCAGCCGGTTGCAGGGGTTCCGCGGCGGCCTTGGCAATGTGGCCGTCGATGGCACCCTCATACAGGGCGTCGTCGCGAAAGCGCTGTGCGCCCCGCACCCGGCCGTGGTACTCGTCGTCGGTGATGGTGCGTCGGGGCAGGTGAAGGGTGGTTGACTGCGATTCGAGCGTGTCGCTCGGGCCGAACGTCATCGATTCGAGGGCCTCGGCAACGCTTGCAGCGACGCTGTCGGCGGATTCGTCGAGCGTCAGGCTGATGCACCGCTCGAAGTCGACGTGGATCACGTTGCCGTACGCGCCGTTCAGGTAGAGGGCGATGCCATGGCCGGCCTCGGCCATCTCGGCGCACACGCGGGCGGGGAAGCCCCCGGAGAACTCGTTCGTGCCGCCGTGGTGCGTCGGATGGCACGCGAAGTTGATCAGCATGCCGGCGATGGCCCCGTCGGCGTTGCGGGCCGCCAGCACCGCCACCTCGGGATCGATGGGGCCTTCGAGGCACAGATGCGGATGCTCGGCCAGGTTCGACATGGTTTGCGAGCGCACGGTGCCGTCGCGCATGACGGTACGCCGGTTGTGGGGCACGTCGAAGTTGTAGGCGCGCGCGCAGCCGATGCTCACTTCCTGCATGGCGGCCAGGGCATCGCCGAAGGCGGCGACACAGTCGCGCGTCACGCGCTCGACGTAGTCGTCGTCGCACTCGACAGGACAGCAGTCTGCCACGGCCGGCCCGGCGTGGTTGTGGGTGGCCGACACCATGATGTTGCGGCCCGGAAAGCCATGCGCCTCCTCGATGCGGCGCCGGATGTCGTTGGCATGCGTCCAGCGCACGCAGAGGGTGTCCAACTGGACAAAGGCGAGCCGGGTGGCACCGTTGTCGAACACGGCGATCCGCGCCCACAGGGGATCCAGAATGACCTCGCCGGTGAGGTCGGCCAACCAACCGATCTTCCGGGTTCCGGCCGGCGGGGTAATATCGACGGTTGCGAATCCCGCGCGCATCATGCGTCCTCCCCTGCCGAGTCGGAGAAGAGCCCGTTGATTATCTTTAATGTCTCCTCAACGAGGACTTGGCCGCCTGTCGGCCCCACCAGGTTGCTCTCGATGCCGGCGCCGTAGCTTTTGGCCTGGACAGCGCGTTCGGTGGGCAGGTAGGTGCCTTCGCCCGTCAACTGGACTACGAAGGTCTGCACCGCCTTGCTGCGGGCCTTGATACGGTGTCCGAAATCGAGGAAGAGTTCGAATCGGTTCGTTGCGAATGCGATGTCGCCCAAGCGGATGATGTGCGTTTCCATGGGGAGTGTGGGATTGCCGCCCTGCGACTCGAAGCGATCGAGCACCTTCTGGAAGTAGCGGGCCCGCCGGAAATCGCGCGAGTAGGCCGCGTCGGCCGGATCGGGATCTGCATACGCCTCGAGGGCCTTGGCGTGCAACTTGGCCTGTTCGCGGCAGTAGGCCGCGTCGGACTCGGTGACGCGACGCATGGGCAAGTCGAGTGTGGCCGTTTCGTGGGCGAACACAACCTCTCGACGGATGTCGCTAGGTGCGCATTCGAGCACATCGTCCACGGCATCCGCGATGCGCCGCGCGATCTCCCCGCGCATCCACGTCTCCACCGCGACGCCATCGTCCGGCGCAGTCAGGCCGCGGAGCTCGAGCATGCGGACTTGGGCGGGCCGGTGGAGTTGAAGATGCGGCGACTGATCGCCCGCGGCCGAACACTGAGCGAGCACGTGTAAATGTTCGCCGTTGCGCTTCCGGAGTTCCTGGCGGGCGTCGTGCCAGAAGTCGGCCGACACGAACCGGCACGACTCAACGCACTGCGACGGACAGGCAAGGTTCACGACGACGCCCGTCAGGCCGCCGGCTTCGTCGTACGTAGCCAGCACGGCCACGCTGTGATCATCGGCCCCTTCCACATGGGAGAACTGCTCATCGTCTGCCGCCCCGTACATGGTGGCGTGCCCGTCCAGGTAGGACATCCGCCGGTTGAAACCCACGGCGGCCCATCCCAGCCCCCAGGCGACTGCCCCCGGCTCGCGGGCATTCCACGCCGCGACGATGGCCTCCGAGATGCGTTCCACGAGGAGCGCGCTGTACTCCTCGTCCGTCATGACGCCCTCGCGCTGGCGCGGATACTGCGTCGGGGCCTGATCGGGCGCCGTATGCGTGTGGGTGGCGCTGATGAAGAGCTTCTCCGGCGCAAGATCGGGTATCCGTTCCGCAATTCGTGCGCGGCACCCATCGCGCACAGGATCATTGATACCGACGGCATCCAGCGACACCATGACGGCCTGCTCACCGTCTGCGGACTCGAGGGCCAGCGCCGTGGCGGTGAGCGGATCGTTCACCGACTCGGACACGCGGGCGTGGAACTGCCCGCGCAGGTTTGCAGGGCGATCGGGCGTAACGTCGCACGATGCCCACCCGATTCGAAGCGGTTGGGGGGCCTTCATGGTGCTTTCCATTCGTGACGAGACATGGCTGGCTACGCCACGGCTTCGTCCAGTTCGATGTGGTTCACGTTATCCATGACCTTGCGGATCGCCCGCGCGGTGGCCTCAGCGAGGCCCGGCCCGTTCGGCGGCCGCAGAGCCATGATTATACAGGCATGCGTGTCACAGTGTCGCGCCGCCACGGGGTAGTCCTCCGGCGCGTAGCGGACGGGGCGGGCGTGCGGACAGCCCCAGGGACATCCGTTGCCGTAGGCGTTCCGGGCCTGGAACACCGTCATGGCCGGAAGGATGAAGCGCTGCCAGACGCCCACCTCGGCGCCCTCGGCCCGGAAGGCCTCCAGGAGCCGATCGCGATACCGGCCGGGTGCGTGGGCATGGCCGAGCGCCTCCATGTCGAACCGGACGACGTAGTTATACCAATTGTGGCGGCAGTTTGCGGGCACGGTGGGCAGGATGAGCCCGGGCGTGCCGAGCAGCCCCTCGTGAAGCGCGTTGGCGTTCTCCTCGATCTGCGCCAGATGGCCGTCGAGCTTGCGGAGCTGGCCGCGGCCGAAGGCGGCCGTCAGATCGTTGTTGCGATACATCCATCCCAGCGCGTAGGCGTGGTAGTCGCGCTCCTCGACGGGAGATCGGGTTTCGCCGAAGGACCACAACGCCTGGGCGTCGCGATACAGGGCCTCATCATCCGTGACGAACATGCCGCCTTCGCCGGAACACAGCAGCTTGTTCTGGTTGCAGCTAAACGCGGCGCAGTCGCCCCAGGTGCCGCACTGGCGCCCCTTGAAGGTGGCGCCGTGGGCCTGGCAGCAGTCCTCGATGACTCTGAGGCCGTGACGCCGGGCAATATCCATGATGCGCTCCATGTCCACCATGAGCCCGTGGAGATGGACGACGAGGATGGCCTTCGTGTTCGGGGTGATGGCCGCTTCGATCCGCGCCGGATCGACAAGCATGGTGTCGAAATCGATGTCCACGAACACCGGGATGGCGTTGTGCTGGAGCACGCACGTCACCGACGACGACCACGAATAGGCCGGGACGATCACCTCGTCGCCCGCGCCGCATCCGCACGCCGCCACGCCCATATGGAGTGCGGCCGTGCCGGAATTCGTCGTAATGGCGAACCGGTTCCCGTTCCATGCGGCGAACTCCTCCTGGAATGCGCGGCAGTTTGGGCCGAAGCTGTGTTCCGTGCTTTCGAGCGAGGCGAGAACCAGTTCCCGATCCGCCTCATCGACGGGCGGCCATGGCTTCATGCTCCCGGGCGCAATGGCGCGTTCTCCGCCGTACAGGGCCAAATCGGCTTTCATTGTGGTGCAATTCCTTCTGCCATGCCCATGCCTGAATCCATCACCCCCTTGCGGCCGGCTGCCGATCGACTCAGGACAGTGCAGCTTTGATTGATGCGCTATGAGGGGTATTATGTGCGGAAATCCGGGAGATTGGCCATGGCCGCGACTATCTCAGACATATCCAATACTTGCATCATTCCAGAAGGGTGCCGGGAGCAGTTCCTGCCCTCGCGGGACGATGCGCCCGGCATTCTCGCGGCCCATGGGGTGTGGTCGGGCGGCCTGAGCAGACTTGTGCCCGGATACGACTACGGGCGGGTGTCTTCGCCGCAGCACATTCTCGAGTTTACGGTAGACGGCGCGGCGCAGTACTTGACAGGGGCTTCGCGCGGCACGCTGCGCGCAGGCGACGTGTTTATCGGCCCGGCGGAGACGAGTTTCCGGTATTGGGTTGAGGAAGGACACTGGACGAGCGTGTGGTTCTGCCTCCGAAACGGTGAGCCGTGGGCCGACCTCATAGGAAAGGCCCCGCACATCCGTCGGGCATACGTGCTCGATGCGCTCGGGGCTGCCACACGCGGCCTGCTCGCCGAGAGCGTCCGTAGCGGGCCCTTCACCGCGCGGCTGCGCGAGCTGTTTGCGGAACAGATCGTGCTCTTGCTCCGGCGGGAACTCGGAAGCTACTCGACGCCGCGCGAGTCCGCGTTGCGCAACCGAATCCACGCGTTGTGGGAGCACGTCAACGCGGATCTGGCCCACCCGTGGAGCGTGGACGAACTGGCCGGGCGCGTGAACCTGTCGCCGCCCCACTTCCACCGCGTCATGAAGCGATACCTGGGCATGAGCCCGCGCGCAGCCCTGATCGAGCTGCGCATGAAGCGCACCGAGGAACTGCTGTTGACGCGTGCAATCCCGCTGAAGACGATTGCCGATCTCGTCGGATATGCAACGCCGTTCGCGCTGTCTAAAGCCTTCGCCCGATACAAAGGGACGAGTCCGGCGGCATTTCGTGCGCAGCATCAGGGGGGAGTCGGGTAGGCAGCGTCGCCACCCACCCCGCACGGCCCGGGCGTCACGCCAGCTTCGGCACCTCGAATCCTTCGCGGTACGGCCGAGTCAATAGCGCGTTCGCCTCATCGTCGCCCTTAACGCGCTCTTTCCTCGGATTGAAGCGGATGGCCCGGCCCGTGCGGTAGGAGACGTTGGCCAAGTGGCACAAAGATGCGGCGATATGCCCCTGCTCGACGGTGGCCGGCACGGCGTCGGGATCGTTGTTCTTGACGGCCTGAATGAAGCTGGCCATATGCACGTCAGTGCTGTTGACGCGTTCGGGCGGCTCCTGTTCGTCCGGGATCACCTCGTTCTTAGGGTTGTACAGGGCGCCGCCGATGGCGTAGCCCTCCGAGCCGTAGAAGAGGACTCCGTCTTCCCCGTTGGTGTGCCGGTTGCGCACATCGATGACGAACGTGGTGCCATCGGCGAAGGTGTGCGTCACAACGAGGGTGTTGGGCGTCTCGCGGGCATCGTCCTCGTAGCCGAAAACGCCGCCGGCCGCGTAGGTCTCAACGGGAAGCCCTTTGTCCATCACCCAGTTGACGATGTCGGTGCCGTGGGGGCCGTTGTTGCCCACCTCGCCGTTGCCATAGTGCCAGAACCAATGCCAGTTGTAGTGGACGTAGTTGCGGCTGAAGGCCTTCTCGGGCGCGGGCCCCTGCCACAACCCCCAGTCCAACCCATCCGGCACCGGCTCTGCCATGGGGTACTTGAAGGGATCCCGGAACCGATAGATGGGGCAACGCGCCATGTAGATGTCGCCAATCGCGCCCGAGCGCAGGCGCTCGACGTAGCGTTGCCACTGCGGCTCCGAACGCCGCTGCGTGCCGTGCTGGGCCACGCGCTTGTACTTCTTCGCCGCCGCAACGAGTTGCCGCCCCTCCCACACGGTGTGCGAGATGGGTTTCTCGACGTATACATGCTTGCCGGCCTGCATGGCCCAGATGGCCCCGAGCACGTGCCAGTGATTCGGCGTCGCGAATGTCACCGCGTCGATGCTGTCGTCGGCGAGCAACTCGCGCATGTCGCGGTACGGCCTCGGGGCGGCGCCGGCGAGTTTCTCGAGTTCGGCACAGCGGCCGTCGAGGACTCCCTGATCGACATCGCACAGGGCGACGACATCGGCCTGGCCGCTTGAATGGGCGGCGCGCACATGATCGAAGCCCCGGCCGCGAACGCCCACTGTTGCAATGCGGATGCGTTCGTTCGCGCCAAATACCCTCGAAGTGGCCATTGTCCCCGCGGCGAGAACCGCCGCACCCGATGTGCCGAGAAACCGCCTGCGACTCACGTGCATTCCAGGATCTCCAGGTTTCGATCCGCTCAATGTCAGAGACGCCCGATTATGTCCTGTCCGCCGGTGAAAGGCAAATCAGTGCCGCCACACGGCAGCGACACCGCGGCACCCATCGAAACCGGCTATTCGGGCAGGCGAATGGTGGCCAAATAGATGCTCGTCTTGCCTTCGTGGGACGAGTAGTAGCTCATACAGAGCTTGCCGTCGTGCCACACCAGGCCGGGATAGCTGCAGTCGCCGCCGCTCGGCAAGGTGAGCGCCGGTTCATAGGTGTCCACGCCAAACCGCGCCAAGACGCACGTGGCGGGGCCGGCCACGTTGCGGCTGCCGGCCCAGAGCGAGCCGTCGGGTAACGGGATGAAGTTGGGCCCCCCGAGGCGGTAGGCAGTCTCATGCCACGTCCAGCCCGTATACGGCGCATCGCTCACGCCGATCCACCCGCGGGTGTTCCCGCCTTCGCGCCGGACGAGCAGGAGCATCCGGCCATCGGCCAGAAACCGGACGGTGGTTTCGTTGGGCCGCCCGGGCACGTCGAGCGTCGCGACAGGCTCCCAGTCGAGGCCATCCGGGCTGGTGACAAGGCGCAGCACCCAGTCCGCGCCCTCGTCGACGAAGATGTTGTACGTGACGCCGTAGGCGCGGCCTTCGTGCCACGTGACGCGCCAGAGCCAGTCGCCATCGGGCAGGCTCTCGACCTTCTGCGGCGCGCTCCACTCCCGCCCGTCCGCGGAGAAGGCCACGTGCGGCTTCCGGTTGAGGAGCTCCTTCCCGTCGTAATAGGAACCGCCCATTACGGCCATCAACCGGCCGTCGGCGGTGATTGAGAGCTTCGGATCGCGAAGGTCGACGCCCGCCTGCCCGAGCAGCGCTACGGACTCCCAGGATGCCCCGTCGCCCGACGCGAGAATGCGTGCCTGGCCGTCGCCGCCTACGTGCCCATCGCCTTCGCGGAACGCGCAGTACCACGTCCCGTTGAACCGAATCAGATCCGTGAAGGCGTTGTGCCGGCCCTGATCCCAGATCTTCGACACTGACAACAGAACCGGCGCCTCATTCGCCGATGCCTGGCCGTGGGCCCGGCCTGAGATCGTGAGCAGCACACCCAGCGCGAGGGCCGCCATCGGCCATGCGGAGAAATGGGAGGCGATGGAATTCGTCATGATGCAAGCTCCTCGTTACGGGCTTCCAGGCTCCCTTTTCTATCCGGATCCGCCTTGCGGTTCAAGTCCACCGCGGCGCCCCGAACGCCCTGCCCGGGCGCGTCGTCGGCGCAGGCGGGAGTGGGGGAGGGGGCACTGGCACAAAGCGGGTGTCACACTCGACTTGCATCCGGCCGGCCCAAAACAGGATAGTTGAGCCGGCGGACACGGCGGGCGACGGCACGGAACGGCTGGCCCGTCAAGGGACACTCCACACAAGGGGACACGGACAGATGAGCACGTACTGGTTCTTGGCTTCCACGACGCTGCTGCTGGGTATAGGCACCGCCTTCGGCACCGCGGGTGCCGTCACGCTTCACGTGGCCCCGGGCGGAAATGACGCCTGGAGCGGGACGCCGCAGGCGCCGAACGCGGACGGCACCGACGGGCCGAAGGCGAGTCTCGCCGGCGCCCGGGACGCGGTTCGCGCGCTCAAGGCGAAGGGGCCGCTCACGGAACCCGTCGACATCATCCTGGCGGACGGGACGTATGCGTTGACGGAGACTCTTGCGCTCGCCCCCGAGGATTCCGGCACGGCGGACTGCCCGATCACGTACGCGGCGGCGCCGGGCGCGCATCCCGTCGTATCGGGCGGGCGGCGGATCACGGATTGGCGTCAGGGCGAGGGCGGGCTCTGGGAGGCG
>JAFGTL010000758.1 GCA_016934125.1 Candidatus Hydrogenedentota bacterium | reverse complement strand
GCCCGCGGGCCGGAATGCAAACCGCGGCACGTCCCGTCAAAGAAGGACGCCGTCGGCGGCGAGCCGTTCGCGGAGCCGCTCCGTGTCGAGATCGCGCGGCGCGACGGCGTCTGCGGCGCAGAGGGCGGCAGCAACGCCCGCGGCCTGGCCGGTGATCATGCACTGCACCGTGGGCCGGGTGCAGCCGAAGGCCTCGTGCGTGGCCGAGATGCAGCGGCCCGCGACGAGCAGGTTGTCGATCTGTTTGGGCACGAGGCAGCGATAGGGCATCGAGAAGAACCAGTTCTCCATGGGGCGATCCTTGAGTTCCTCAGGCACCGGGCCGACGTCGATGGGATGGCTGCCGCGCCCGATGGAGTCCGGAAACGTGCGCTGATCGAGCAGATCGTACACGGTAAGGAGGTATTCCCCCTGGATGTGGCGGGTTTCGCGGACGCCGATCTCGGGGGTGTCCATAAGGAAGGCCTCCTCGAAACCGGGTATGTGCTCCTTCAGATCCTGGAGGAACGCGCGAACCTCCTTGACGAGAGCGATCTGGCCGCGGGTGAGATCGCCGACGTCGAGGCCGTTGCCCGTGTAACAGGGGCAGCACAAGGTGACGACGCCGGCCAGGGGCGTGTTGTAGATTTGGATGCCGCGATTGGGCGTGCGGACGTTGATTGTCATCATCTCGCCGTTCCGGTGGCATTCGCAGGCGTCATCGAGGCCCATCAACGCGCAGCCCTGGACGTTGAACTGCTCGCGGTTATCTTTGAGGTGGGCAAACATCCGCTCGAGATCCACGTTTCCAGCGCGGAACATGACGCCCATCATGGCCATCGAGCCTGGTTCGAGGCCGATAGACACGCTGGGATCATCGGGGCCGACGCCGACGATGAAAGGGGCGCCGGCCCGGGCCGCCACGTCGCCGTCGCCGGTGGCGTCGATGACGATGCGGGCGAGCAGGGCCTGGCGACCGGATTTGTTCTCGACGACGACGCCGCGCAGGGCGGACTCGTCGGAGATGACGTCGACGATGGGCGAGTGGAGCAGCAGTTCGACGCCGCTTTCTTCCATCATGGTGAGGAGGAGGTAGTTGAAGTCCTCCGCCGCGGTGAAGACGTAGCTGCCGGCGTGGCCGCCCGTGGCGAGCCCGGCGCCGGCATCGACGAGGCGTTGGGTGATCTCCATCGGGATGCCGCCAACCACCTGGACGGAGCCCGGATCCTCGCGGAGGCGGGCCACGATATCGCGGTGATGGGACTGGCGCTTGTCGTGGACGATGTACTTGGTGAGGCCGGCGTTGCCGGCGGTCATCATGCCGCCGAGGCGCCCGGAGCGTTCAACGAGGAGGGTGCGGGCACCGGCCCGGGCCGCGGCGATGGCCGCGACGACGCCGGCGGTGCCGCCGCCCGCGATCAGCACGTCGACATCAGCGGCAACGGTTGCCTTCACGGTTGAGGAATAGGTGTCGCCGAGCTTGAGCGGTGCGTTCATGTCCAGTTCTCCTGGGGTTGGTGTCGTTTGTGCGGGATCCGCCGGGCCCGGCGGGCATGGATCGCCCTCCCGCCATGTCACGGCGCGCCCTCGCCGGCCTCCCAGCACAGGGCGTCGAGGGGGAATCGCGGCAGCAGTTCGTCGCGGCAGAGTTCGAGGAGGGAACGGGCCTCGGGCCATTGGGCGGCCGCGTCGGCACACTCGCGGATGCAGGCGTCGTAGTCGGCGCCGAGGCAATGGCGAAGGATCGCCATAAGACGGGCTTCGGGCGAGACGGTGCTGCGGCCGGCCTGGGCTGCCCGGAAGGGGGGCCGGAATGGGGCCCCGGGCTCACGCTTCTCGACGACAATGAACCAGGAGCCACTGATTGCCGGGCTCACTGCCGGCAGAACGCGGCGGCTCAGCAGTTCGTAGAGGAGAATGGCCCCGTTGCCGTCGAGGCAGGCCCGGAGGCGTTCCATGAAGGCCTCCTTCCGCTCGCCGAGGACGTGATCGAGGAGGCGGTTCTCATTGAATACATCGATGGGCGTGGCGGCGGCCACCGCCAACCGGCGCCGGGCGGCGAGCTCGGCCAAGTCGCGCAACGTGATGCCCGTGTCGAACGTGACGGGATCGAGCTCCGGCTCGGGGTTGGGCTCGACGATACCGGCCGCTTCGAGATAGGCCTGCTGATCGAGGCTGGCCATGTCGAAGATGATACGGCCCCCGGGCCGGACGACGCGGAGGTACTCGTCGAAGATGGCGGGCCAGTCGGGGAAATGGCGAAGTACCGTGATGGAGACGAGCGAGTCGAAGGTGTTGTCCTCAAAAGGCAGGCGCTCGATATCGCCGACGAGTGCGCGGAACGGGTGGGGGGACTTGCGGGCGCTGCGGGCGCCCTCGCGCAGCATGCCGGGGGAAATATCGACGGCGACGGCATCGATCCCGCGGGATTGCAGGGGGAACGTGAACCGGCCCGTGCCGGCGCCGGCGTCGAGCACGCGGGGGCCAATGGCGTAACGTAGGACGAAACCGATCTCGACGAGGTTCTTCATCCGGGTGATGGGCTCGGGCTTGTAGGCGCAGTACTGGTATTCCTGCGCGGCGCCTTCACGCGTCCAGCAGAACCGTTTGAGTTCGCGGATGCGGTTGAGTTGCTCTTGATATGGGGAGGTGTCAGCCACGGCTCTCGCTTTGTCCTGTGGTGTGCCAGATGGCGAGGGTGCGGGCGCGGCGCACGGTTTGGGCCCGGCGTACGGCGGACATCCAATCGGCGAGCCGGGCGGGCTCGGGCAGCATCCGGCGGATAAAGGGTTCAAGCAGGCGATCATCCCACCGATCGCACAGGGAATCATAGAGTTGGACGTGATTCCTAAGGCGCATCTGCTCGGTGTAGGGGCGGTTCAACTGAATCCCATCGAGATCGATGAACCAGAAAGAGGTGCCATCGCGGGTGAGAATGTTCTTCCCGGCCAAGTCGGTGTGATACGCGCCCGACGCGCACAGGCCGTTCACGGCGTCGGCGAGGGCGTCGAGATAGGCGGCTACGTCGGCCTCGCGCCAGCCGGACTCGAGTTGTGCGTCGGCGAAATGCTCGACGTTCCGGCATCCGTCCAAGTACTCCATTATGAGTATGTTACGCGTGATGATCCCGAGTCGCCCGTACTCGATGAAGGCGTAGGGGCGTGGGGCCTGAACGCCATGCCGCTCAAGATGGCACGCGGCCATCCAGCCTTGGCGATATCGGGCGCGGAGGATGGAGCGCTTGAGCGTGGCGATGGGCCCGGTGCCCCCGCCCTTGAGCACCCAGTCACCAACGCGCCGGATACGCGACTTGGCGGAGGCTTTAAGCAGTTCGCCGGGGGCGTCGAGGGCGTCGAGCACGCGTTCGAGGGGGATGTCGCCCCGGCGGCACACGAGGCGCCCGGGGAGGCGATCCATGGCGAATGTGGCGGTGTGCTCACGTGGGATCATGGGAGCCCGCCCGCCCGGCCACGGCGTCCGAAACGACGCCCTTGGTGTCGTAGAGAAAGTCGAGGAGCCAAGGCACCGAATCGAGTCCGTAGCCATGGCAGATGAGGGTGAAGAACCGGAGGGGGATGAAGTTCTTGTCGAAGGATCGGCGCAGGCGGAGCAGATTGCGCACGCGCTGGGTGTGGGAGACTGTGGTGCGCCGCTGGGCCTTGTCGAAGTCGATGATATAGGGGTGGACGGGCCCGATGAGGATGTTGCGCACCTGGAGATCGGCGTGAACGACGCCGAGATCGTGCATTTCGCGGATGAGTTTGCCGGTTCGTTCGAGGGTGAACTCGGGGGACTCGGGCGCGCCGCCGAGGTAGTCGAGCAGGTTGACGCCCTCAACCTCCCGGGTGGCGATGGAACCGCGGAATACCAGGCCGCGGCGCTCCCAGGCCACGCCCAGCGGCTCGGGCACGGCAAACCCCTGTTCGTAAAGGTACTCGTGCACCATCAGTTCGCGCAACGGGCGGTTGCTGAAGAGATAGGCGTCCTTGATGAAATGCCGTATGATGCCGCCACGCCGGCACTTACGGACAATGCCCGTACCCCCGGTGAACTCAAAACGCGCGACTTCGCCCCGGCCCGTCTTCCCTGCGGGGGCGCATCCTGTGCCATCGAGGAGGGCCGCGGCCAGTTCGAGACGCCACTCGTCGCGGACGAGGGCTGTCTTGCGGTTCTCCGAGAACTTGCTGTATTGTGCCATTGACTTTGCCGACGGCGCCGTGGCCGCCCTCTCCCATCACGCGAGTCCATGATGCGCAATGGGCCGGGGAGAATCAAGGGCATCCGACCGATCCGACCGATCAGACCGATCAGACCGATCAGACCGATCGGGCAGATGGCCGCGCGGCGGGGCAGGCTCGAGGAGGCAGAGGCATGAGACGGCGACGGTTGATTGTGCTTTCGGTGGGGCTGGGCATCAGTTGTGTCGCGCTGGCGTTCGGGCCGGCAACGCACGCATGGCTGGCGCGGCGGATCACGGGGGAGTCGTCTCCCGCGGTGCTCTACGGCTCGACAGCGCCGGATCTGAGCGAGTTTGCGTCCGAGGTACTCGGCGATGACGACTTGCACAGTGCGATGCGGCACCTGACCCACCGGGAGTTCGAACTGCTGCGGCCGAGCGCATTTGCGGAGGGTTTCGCGACGCACAACGGCACGTGGGGCGCGGACGCGTATGCCCACGGCTACCGGGATGCGGAAACCCAGGAATGGGTGGAGGGCTATGTGGCGGCGCGGGCGACCCAACTCCAGAATGAGACGGGGTTGTCCGCCGCGTATGCGAGCACCTACATCGAGGCGGCAGTCGATGTCCTGGTGCGGCGTGATTTCGGCCGCGGTGAAGGCCGGGGCTTGCTGCGAGCGGCGTTACTGGCGGGGATGAGCCCGGCCCGGGACATTGTGGACGCATTTGCGGGGCCCTTGGCGGACGAGATGGAGGGGATGTCGGAGCGAGAAGCGGAGCGGATGCTGCGGATCTCGCACGGGGCGATCCGGGTGGGCGTGGCCGTGTACGGCTCGCAGTTGGCGAAGAGCGAATCGTACCTCATGACGGTGGTTCCGCTGGCGTTGTCGCTGTACGATGGCTCGGATTTCGCGACGGCGTCGTTGCGGTTCGGACGGGCGCTGCAACTCTGCGAGGATTACGAGGCCGAGTTGGAGCGGATCGTTCCGCTGATCGCGGCCGAGATGCCGGCGAAGCAAGGGGTTGATTGAGCGAACGGGGCCTGAAGCGGGGCGGGGCCTTTGGAAAAGGGCGGTGTGCGTGTGCTACGATCCCCCGTTGCGTGTTGGCGTTGGATTCGAGAAGGCATATCCCATGGGAAAAATCACGAAACAAGACGTGGAATACGTGTCGGGCCTGGCGCACCTGACGCTCGACGAAGAGACGAAAGAGCGACTGGTGGGCGAACTCAGCGAGATCCTGGGCTATATGGAGAAGCTGAACGAACTGGACACGTCGAATATCGAGCCGACGATGCATGCGTTGGAGATGACGAACGTGTATCGCGAAGACAAGGTGCAGCCGTCGTTGGATCGGGAGACGGCCCTCATGAATGCGCCGGATTCCGACGGCGAGTACTTCCTGGTGCCGAAGATACTGGATACGGAGTGAGCGATGAGCGCGGAATCGTATGCATGGACGGCCCACGAGATCCGGGACGCAGTCACCTCGGGGGCCGTGAGTGCGCGGGCGGTGGCGGAGAGCTATCTGGCGCGGATCGAGGCCTGCGATCAGAAGGTGCAGGCCTACGTGGACGTGTGGGCGGAATCGGCGCTGGCGCAGGCGGACGCCGTGGATGCACGGCTCGCGCGCGGCGAGGACGTGGGCCCGTTGGCCGGGGTGCCGGTCGGGCTGAAGGACTTGTTCTGCACGAAGCAGGGCTTCACCACGTGCTGCTCGAAGATCCTCAAGGGATACCGGAGCCCCTTTGACGCAACCGTCGTAGAACGGCTGGCGGACGCCGGGGCGGTGTTCCTGGGGAAACTGAACATGGACGAGTTCGCCATGGGCTCGTCCACGGAGAACTCAGCGGTTCAGGTGACGCGGAATCCGTGGAACCTGGCGTGCGTGCCCGGGGGCTCGAGCGGGGGCTCGGCGGCGGCGGTGGCCGCAGACGAGTGCGCGTTCGCCCTCGGCAGCGACACGGGCGGCTCGATCCGGCAGCCGGCGGCGTGTTGCGGGTGCGTGGGGTTGAAACCGACGTACGGCCGGGTGTCGCGCTACGGGCTCGTGGCGTTTGCGTCGTCGCTGGATCAGGTGGGGCCGCTCACCAAGGACGTGGAAGACTGCGCGCTGGCGATGAACGTGTTGTCCGGGCGGGATGAGAGGGACTCGACATCGGCGGATCTGCCGGTGGGGGATTTCACGGCGGCGTTGAGGCCGGACGCGAAGGGGCTGCGGATCGGCCTGCCGAAGGAGTACTTCACGGACGCGCTCGGCGCTGACATGCGGGAGAAGATCGAGGCGGCGGTGTCCGCGCTCGAGGGCCAGGGCGCAGAAGTGGTCGAGGTATCGCTGCCGCATACGGAATACGCGGTGGCGGTGTATTACATCATCTGCACCGCCGAGGCGAGCGCAAACCTGGCCCGGTTCGACGGGGTGCGCTACGGGCATCGGGCCGCGGCCGCGGCGGACGTCGAGGAATTATACCGCCGCACCAAGACGGAAGGATTCGGGCCGGAGGTGCAGCGGCGGATTCTGTTGGGGACGTACGTGCTGTCGAGCGGCTACTACGATGCGTATTACTCGAAGGCACAGCGGGTGCGCTCGCTGATTCGGAAGGACTTCCTGGACGCATTCGAACAGTGCGACGTGATCGTGGGGCCCACCTCCCCCACTCCGGCGTTCCGCCTCGGCGAGAAGACGGCCGATCCGCTCGAGATGTACCTCAGCGACATCTACACGATATCGATCAACCTGGCGGGGATCCCGGCGATGAGCATGCCCTGCGGCCTGACGGAATCGGGGTTGCCGGCCGGGCTCCAGATCATGGGGAAACCCTTCGATGAAGCGACGATCCTGCGGGTGGGCTATGCCTACGAGCAGAACCGAGGCCTGGACATGGGCCGGCCCGCTGTGGCCTGAGGACGCGGTGTGATGGAATACGAAGCCGTAATTGGGATGGAAGTTCACGTCGAACTGAACACCGACTCCAAGGTGTTCTGCGGGTGCAGCACCGATTTCGACGCGCCGCCGAACACGAATGTGTGCCCCGTGTGCCTGGGCATGCCGGGCGTGCTGCCGGTGATCAATCGGATGGCGGTGGAGTACTCGGTGGCCGCGGGCCTGGCGCTCGGGTGCACGATCTCCCGGTGGTCGAAGATGGATCGGAAGAACTACTTCTATCCCGATCTTGCCAAGAATTACCAGATCAGCCAGTACGACTTGCCCCTGACCTATGACGGAAGCCTCGAAATCGAGGTGGACGGGGTGCGGAAGCGGATCGGGATCACCCGGGCGCATCTCGAGGAGGATACGGCGCGTAACACGCACAGCCTCGGCGGCGGAGTGAGCGGCGTGGACTTCAACCGTTCAGGGGTGGCACTCCTCGAGATCGTGTCGGAGCCGGACATCCGGAGCGCGGCCGAGGCGTTTGCGTATCTGACGGCGTTGAAGCAGATCCTCCAGTATCTCGGGGTGAGCGACTGCAACATGGAGGAGGGCTCGCTCCGCGCCGAGGCGAACATCAGCCTGCGGCCGGTGGGAGCCACCGAGTTCGGCACGAAAACCGAGGTGAAGAACGTGGCCTCGTTCAGCGGCACGCAGCGGGCCATCGAGTATGAGATTGCGCGGCAGCGGGCCATCCTCGAGGAGGGGGGCGCCGTCCTCCAGGAGACGCGAGGCTGGGACGCGGATCGGGGCGTAACGGTGTCGCAGCGCTCCAAGGAATCGGCCCACGACTACCGCTACTTCCCGGAGCCGGACTTGGTGCCGCTGGCCGTGGACGAGGCGTGGGAGGCCACGATTCGGGAAACGCTCCCGGAACTCCCGCAGGCGCGGCGCGATCGGTTCATGGAGCAATACGGGCTGCCGGCGTACGACACGGGGGTGTTGACGGCGGATCGGGCCATGGCGGACTACTTCGAGGCGGTCGTGGAGGCGGGAGCGGAGCCGAAGCAGGCCGGAAACTGGGTGATGGGCGATCTGCAGAAGCTGCTGGCGGACGGGGATGTGCCCATCGGCGAGTGCCGTGTGGAACCGGATGGCCTGGCGGCCATGATCGGCCTCATCGACAAGGGCGTCATCAGCGGGAAGATCGCCAAGGATGTGCTCGCAGAGATGTTCGCCACGGGCAAGGCGCCGGGAACCGTGGTGGAACAGCGGGGCCTGGTGCAGATCTCGGACGCCGACGAATTGGCCGAGGTGGCGCGGGCGGTGATCGAGGCAAACCCGGGCCCGGCCGGCGATTACCGGGGCGGGAAGAAGAATGCGCTGGGGTTCCTGGTAGGACAGATGATGAAGGCCACGAAGGGCAAGGCGAATCCGAAGCTGGCAAACGAACTGCTGCAGCACGAACTGGAGAAGGGTTAGTCGCGAATTGGCTAAGCTGGTTAGAAAGAAGAAGGGCCCCGGCTCGGCCGTACTGGCGAACACTCGCCGGATGGCGGAGCTCGCGGCCCAGCACAAGGCGCTCGACTTGCGCGGATACCACGTGGAGGGGCTGACGCTCCTGGCGGACAGCTTCCTGCTGTGCAGCGCATCGAGCGATCCGCAGTTGAGGGCCATCTGCCGGGCCGTCAAAGACGGGATGGCGGAGATTGGCGTGCGGCCGCTCCGCAGCGACGGGAAGCCGGCCGAGGGCTGGCTGGTGCTGGACTACGGAACGATCATCTTCCACGTGTTCCGAAAAGAAAAACGGGAGTTCTACGATCTGGACGGGCTCTGGGCCGATGCGCCCGAAATCGATCTGGGCGTTGAAGCGTAGCGGCTAAATGACGGGTTGAATCGATGGCGAGCGAACTGGACAGACTGCGGCTGTATCATTTCAAGTTGGATCGTATCCTCGGGCGCGGCGGCGGCGGAACGGTATACCGGGGCATCGATATGGACAGCGGAAACGTGGTAGCGGTGAAGCTGTTCCATCAGAACTACTTCCGGAACCGGCTGCACGTTCGAGAACTGGCCAAGAACGTGCCCCGGTTCAAGAAGTTCGATCACCCGAATGTGGTGAAGGTGTACGAATTCATCAACGGCGAGGAAGGGGTGTGTCTGGTTCAAGAGTTCGTGGATGGGCCGGATCTCAAGTGGTACATCGGCAACCGGCCGTGGAACCTCCAGGAGCGGCTGGTGATCGTGGCCCAGATGTGCAACGGGCTCCAGTACATCCACGATCAGGGGTTCACACACCATGATCTGAAACCGGCCAATGTGCTGTTCACGCGAAAGGGGGCCGCCAAGCTCACCGACTACTCGCTGTCGCCGACGCGGCTGTTCGCGCTGTTCGATGCCGGGCTCCATGAGCAGGTGACGCCGATGTACGTCGCGCCGGAGATCATCAACAAGGAAAAGGCGACGCCGCGAAGCGACATCTACTCGCTCGGGGTGGCGCTATACCTGATGTTTGCGGGCAAGCATCCGTTTGAGACGGATAATCTACAGCGGCTCTACCACTGCCATCTCCACGTGATGCCGACGGAGCCGAAGCTGGTGAATCACAAATGCCCGAAGGCGTTGTCCGATATCATCATGCGGATGATGGCGAAGGATCCGGCGGCGCGGTTCGAGTCGTGCGATCAACTCCGGATCACGCTGTCGGAGGTCGGGCGCAGCCGAATTTAGAAAAGACGGGACTCCCCACGTCTGGGCGTGGGGAGTCCCATGATCGGTATCAGCACGGCCTCAATCTGGTGGTCAGGTCTTCCAGGGAATGGCGCGGGCCGCGAGTGCGGCTTCGCTGAACAGACTCGTGATCGTCGAGGCGATCGTGCCAAGATTCGAAACGAGGCTGCCAAGCACGTCGTCGACAATCGGCAGGGCGTTGTTGAACATGTCCAGGATGGTGTCCAACTTGACCTGCAGCACAGTTTGTGCCACCTGCGGCGTGCGCGAGACAGGCTTGCAGTGCATGTGTTTCGTAGTCATTCCGGCTCCCTTTCCTAACTAGATTCCACCCAGGCCCTTGTCGAAGAACGCTGTGCCCGCCCCACTCAGAATGTCCGCCAACGTCGACACGAGGGACGTCGAGAACGTAACCAGCGACTGGGCCACGGAAACGCCCACGTCGGAGATCCCCGTCAGGAAATCGAGTTTGACCTGCAGGGTTGTCTGAGCCGCAACCGGCTCACGCGAAATCACACGATGATGCTTCATTGAGGGCCTCCTCTGCCTCCAACCGGACACACTCCACCACCTGCGGAAAAGCTGCTCCTACCACTAAATGTAAAACCGAACGTCACGAACGTTACATCTCCGGGACGCCCCGACGGCCCATGTCAAGAATTGTCTCAACTGGATCCGTAGTCCGCCGTTCGGTGCACAACAGAATCAACTCACTGTGTCGCTTTGTGTTGAGTCCACGTACGACACCACTACTATACACCGTTGCCCGGGGCCCATGTCAAGCGCAGTATTCGTAGATTGAGAATCCCCCGCAAAAGCCCGGCCAACCCACCTGCGGCCCTGCCAGGACGTCGTGGCCGAACGATGGTACATACACCGATTCGAGACGCCCTGTGCGCGGGACCCATTGAATTCGGCCGAAGCCACTGCTAGACTCGCAGCCCGGCCACGCGGCTTGGGGAAGTCGCGCAAGCCGTCCAGTAACGCGAGACAAGACCGCGATGGAGGGACTCCGCAAACGATGTCAGAGAACGCCGCTGCACAGGTAAGACGGGCCATTTCCGCCGCCAAGCGGTTGCTTGCGAACAAGTACACCCTATTCGCAATCAAGGGGCTGGTGACGGTCGGACTGTTCGTGCTGCTGTTCCGGCCGCAGACGTTCGGGCTGCCCGCGGACTATTTCGGGGCGATCACCCCCGGGAAGCTGCTGGCCGAGCTCCGGCAGGTGGAGGCGAAGCACATCGCGTTCTGGCTGCTTTTCGCCACGATCGTGAAGTTGCTGGGGATGCTGGCCGGAGTGTTGCGGTGGCGGTTGCTCCTGCACGGGCAGGGCCTCCGGATGCCGTTCTGGTATATGGTGCAGAGCTGGTTCATCGGGCGCACGATCGGGATCTTCCTGCCCGGCACCATCGGCCTGGACGGATACCGCCTCTACGATTCAGCCCGGTATACGGGGGAGGTCGTCAAGTCGACCACGGTGATCGCCGTCGAGAAGCTCATCGGCATCATCGCGATGACCCTCTTGGTGTTTCTGACGTTCCCGCTCGGTTACCGGCTCCTGAACTTCAACCTGCCGCTCCTGGTGATCTCGATGACGGCGTTCGGCGGCCTGGTGGTCGTGTCGCTGCTGACGCTGTTGAATCCGCGGGTGATCCAGGTGTTGGTCGCCGTCGTTCCGACGCCGGCACGGGCGCGGCGGATCTTGAACAAACTGGGGGACGCGGCGACGGCGTACAGCGGGAATCGGCGTTCGCTGCTCTTGGCGGTGTTCTTCGGGGTGTTGGTGCATGTGGGCACCTGTTTGATGTATTTCGGGACGATGTCGGCGATCCGCGCCGAGAATACGACGATTGCGGACATCTTCTTTACGAGCCCGTTGATGATTTGGGGCACGGTTGTGGGGCCGACGGTGGGCGGCGAAGGGGTTCGCGAGTTCGTGTTCATCGCGGTCCTCGGGGCGAAGAGCGGGGAGTTGAAGGCCTTCCTCATCGCCCATCTCGGCTGGTGGGTGGGCGAACTGGTGCCGTTCCTCATCGGCCTGCCCATCTTCCTGTTGCGGAAACGGCCGGCCAAGGAGGAACTCTCGGCCGAGGTCGCCGCGGCGCGCGAAGCAAGCGCCCGCGCCCAGTCGGCCATCGCCCTGTCGCCGCAGGAGGTGCGCGGCTACCGGCAAAAACTGCTGGACTGCGGGCTGGCGGGAGTGCTGGCAGGCCTGATCGCGGGGGCGTTGGTCGGTTTGGGCGAGGCG
>JAFGTL010000757.1 GCA_016934125.1 Candidatus Hydrogenedentota bacterium | reverse complement strand
GGCAGGGGCCTCTTCGGCAGGGGCGGCCTCCTCTTCGGCAGCGGCGAGAATCAGGCTGGCGAACCGGGGTGGCCGGGATGCGGAGGAACGTGCCGGAGGTTCAAGGTCTGCGGCCGGGGCGTCGTGGCGGGATTCGGCCCGGCGGGCGAGCTGTTCGTCAACGGTGCTGCCGGATGCCGCGGCCACGGCCAGGAGTGACCGATCCGGTGCCATGAAGCTGAGGTTGTTGATCGGGATCGAGAGGAAACCGGTGGCAGGGTCGGTCGCCACCGGGGCGGGTTCGTCGGGAGTATCGACAGCGGGCTCGGCATCGGGAACGGGGGCGGCCGGCTGAATGAGGGTGTGGAGCGCGGCCAGTTCGTTCGTCAGCGTGTCGACGCGTTCGTGGGCGGCCTCCCACGCGGCAGAGGCGTCGGCGCGGAGCGTCTCGAGGACGCGGAGGCCGACTTCAGAGGTCTGGGCGATGGGGGGGGTGCTGAGCAGGGCGGGGGTGCCCCTGGAATCGTCACGGAGGCGGGCGAGTTCGGCGTTCAACGTGTCGAGGGCGGCGCGTGCCGTGACGACGGTGCTCTCAGGGAGTGCGCGGACGTCGGCCACGAGGGTAGCCTCTTCGTCAACCAGGGCGCGCTCGACGGCCGCGAGGCGGGCGAAATCGGTGTCCTGGGCCCGGTATGCGGCGTCCTCAATCTGGGCCAGCGTCTCGGCGGCGGTCGGGGTATCGGTGACTTGGGCGCGGAGGGCGTTGATGACCTGGTCAGCCTGGTCGTGCTGTCTGGCGATTCGGGCCTGTGCCGCGTCGATATCGCGGTTGAGTTGGGCGCGCAAGTCATCGTGAAGCGCGGCCCGGCGCTGGACGAGGGCATCGAGTCCCGTTTGCAGGGCGGCGGCCGTGGCGATATCGCCGTCGCGGCGCGTCTGCTGGATCGTGGCGGCGAGGTCGCGGTGCTCAGAGTCGAATGCGTATCCGAGCCGCTTGGCCATCTCTTCGAAGCGGCAGCGGGCGGTGTCGGTCATGCGTTCCTGGTGGGAGAGTTCCGCAACCAGGCCGGAGCCGAACGCGGCCTGTGGGTGTGACTCGGCCGGGAGGGGGGCGAAGTGGACTTGGATGGCGCCGGGGGATCGGTCGAGGCGGAAGGCGCAGGGGGTGGCGAAATCGACAACGACGCGGGAGACGAACTGCGGTTCAAGGGCGTAGAGGCTCGTGCGAACCTGGCGGATGTGGGGCTGGCTGGAGAGGTGGATCGCCTTGCCGGGGTGCAGGTTGACGGTATCGTAGAGGTCGATGACGAGGCGGTGGCCGTCGTCAAGGGTGAAGAGGTCGACATGGGGGTCGCCGGCAGCGCGAAGGGTGAGCACGAGGCGCTCGGCCGTGCCGGTGAGTTCCATATCAACGAGTGCGTGGGCCCGGTTGACCGCGTCGAGGAACAGGGGTTCATCGGCTGTGCGGGACTGGTTGTCGAGGACGGCGCGGACGAGGTCGCGCTTGCGCCGGTCGATAGAGGCCGGTTGGAGGTCGGGCGACAGTTCGGAGGCCGGATCGACCGCGAGGGCGGGGGCCGTGGGGGCTTCCTGTCCGGCGTCGGCCACGGGTATCGGCCCTGGTTCGCGGAGTTCCCCATGCGCGGGCAGGCATACTGCCGGAAACGCAAGCAAGGCGGCCATTGCGAGGCGTGGGCTGAGTCGCAACATGGTTTAGGGCTCCTTGAGCTCGATGGGGACCAGCGATTCATTCACTCGCATGATCACACGGTCCGGTTCGATTTTCTCGACGATTACGCCGGACGAGAAGGCGTATCCGATTGTGACGACCTCGTCGTCGACGACGGCAACGGGGTTTTCCGGATCCCAGATGATGCCGGAGATCGTCATGGTTCGAACGGCAAGCTGGGCTTCCAGGCTGGGGGCGGAGTCGGCGGCTCCCTCCTCGCCGCCGCCGAGGCGGCGGGGCGCCATGGGGCCGACGAGGGGGGTCATGGGGTCGCGCGCGAGGCGCACCTCGTCATAGGAGAAATTGACCTCCTGGATATCCTGGAGTAGTTGGGCGATGTCGACGTCGGCCTCCTGGAAGGAGGACTGGGGTGGGGCGGGTACGCCGGGAGAGGCGGCGGGGCTGCCTGGGGCGGGGGCGGCGGCCGGGGTGGCCGCGGGGGCGGCCGCCTGGCCTTTGGCGAGATTGGCCTGGTACTGCTTGTCGAAATCGGACGGCTGCATCCGCCACCACAGCACAGCGCCGGCGAGCACGAACAGCACGACGACGACGACGATCTTCTTGACTTGGGGGTTCATGATGCGGCACCTGGCGTGGGTTGAAGGAACCGGTACGTGCTCAACGTGAACGCCGCCTTGGAGACGCGCGATTTCTGTTCCTCGATGCGAAGATCCGAGATTTTGAGATAGCGCTCGAATTGTTCGAGCCGGTTGACGAAGGCTGCGATCTGGTGGAAGGTCCCGTAGACCACGACGTTATAGGGGATGGTCTCTTTGCGGAGTTCGGGATCCTCGACGGAGGGAAGGGGGGTGAGTTCGACATCAAGGCCGACGTCGCTCGCCATGCCTTCGAACTTGCGCACCAGCTTGGTCAACTCGCGTTCTGACGGGAGCCGATCCTCGAATTCGTCGACGAGTTGCTCGATCTGCGCCGTCTTCTCGCGGAGTTCGGCGATGCCTTCCTTCTTGAGCTTGGCGGTTTCGACGTCCTGGACGACGCGGGCGTCGTCGGCGATCAGGGCTTGGAGGTCTTCCTGCTGGCCGCTGGCCACGAAGAAGAAGAACACGACCACGAGGACGACTGTGATTCCCAGAATGACGGCCACGGCCATCCAGTCCTGGGCCGTTACAGAGCCTCTAAGCATCTCCATCATCGGTTGGCCCCTCCCGGCACAATGAGGAACTCGAAGTTGAAACTGCGGACGGGGACTTCTTCGAATTCGGTGTCTGTGAAGGATGATGGCTGCAGTTCGAACATGCTGGCGAAATCGTCGTCGCCCGTCACGGCGTCCATGAGGGGGTTGACGGATTTCTCGCCCGCGTCATCCTCGATGACGTAGCCTTTGACTCGTAGGATTGCGCGTTTGATGTCCACCATCTTCTTAACCGGCTTTTTGGTATTGGGGTCGATCTCACTCCGCTGTACGCGGAAGGTCTTGGTTTCGGTACGGATATCGGAGTACCACATGTTCTCGGGCACGAGACGGCTGAGGTTCCACAACTGGCGGGACCAGATGATGCGGTCGCTGACGATGGAGTCGATGGTCTGGATCTTCAGGGCGAGCTCGATCTTCCGCTGTTCGAGGAAATTGGACTCCTCGACGATGCTCTTGTACTGGTCGAATTCGGCCTGATGCTGGGCGAGTTGGTCCCGTTTGCGCTGGACGGCGGTTGCGTTGGCGAAGAACACGGACAGCATGTAGAGGATGGCGCCGACCAGCACGCACGCGCTCAGGATATAGGGAATGGGGCTGTGCTTGACCGGCCTGAGGTGATACGGCAGGAGGTTTATGCGGATCATAGTTCGGCAGCCCCCCTCGCGGCCAAGCCCACCGCGACCATGAACTGGGCCGGGGAATTCTGAAGCGGCGCGACGGCGTGCGCGTCGACAACCATCAACGCGCTGGCGGCCGGGTTGGCTACTTCAGCCTCGATGCCCAGTTCGTCGCTCAAGGTTCTCGTGAGCAGCGGCACCTGGGCCGCGCCCCCGCTGAGAATCAGCCGATCGACCGGCTGCTCATAGAGTTGCTGTTCATAGTAGTCGAAGGAGCGCCGGATCTCGGAGACGAGGCGGCCGATAGGCATGGAGAGCGTGTCTTTGAGGTCGGGCGGGCCGCCTCCGGGCGGGCCCGCCTGGCTGGGCTCGTCGAACGAGGGCCCGGCGAGCGGTTCTTCCAGTCCGCCGAGTTCATCGTCGAGGGGATCCAGCAGGGAGCCGCCCAAGGGCCTCGTCTCGGTATCCGGTTGTTCCGGAGGGGGTTGCGGCGTTTCGCCCGCGGTTGTCCCGTCGGGTTCGGGAGACGCCCCAAACTGGGCGTGGATGAGAACCTGCTCGGCCTCCTCGGTTTCGCAGCGGCGCGCCTTGGCGATCGCCTGGATCATCTCGCGGGCGCCCCAGTTGACGTCGCGGATGAAGTTCGAGATGCCGTCCTTGACGAAATGGATGCTGGTCGTGCTCGCGCCCATGTTGACCAGGGCCACCGATTCACCCACGCGCAGGAAATCGCATGCCTCGGCGGCATCGGCCAGGGCGAGCGAGTCGACGCCGAGGATGCCGTACTCGATGCCGGCGGCATCGGCGACCTGGACGCGGGAATCGATGACCTCGTGCTTGGTGGCCACGAGCAGGACTTTGAGCATGGCCGAGTCGCCTTCGGTGACTCGATCCAGCACGGCCCAGTCGAGGAACACTTCCGATACTTCGTAGGGGATGTTCTGCCCGGCCTCGGCCTCGATGGACTGGGCGAGCTGGCTCTC
>JAFGTL010000756.1 GCA_016934125.1 Candidatus Hydrogenedentota bacterium | reverse complement strand
GCCCCGGCCCACAGCGCCGTCTTGCCGAGCCGCGAGTGGCCGATCACCGCCACATGCCGGTGGTCGATCGTCCCGTCCGTCTCGAAATAGTCCATGGCCCGGCTCAGGCCCCACGCCCACGCGCCGATGGATCCCCATTCATCCGGCTCCGGCGCCGTCTGCCCTTCCCGGTAGAACAGCGGATGCACCCCGTTCTGAAACCCGTCGTCGTAGTCCGGATCGATGTCCCCGTAATAGATCGTCGCGAGGGCATAGCCGCGATCCACGATGAGGCCCGCCGGCCACCGGCTCGCCTTGAACCCCCGCGATTCCTCCGTGGCGCGGTTATCGACTACGCGGCCGTCTTTGTCATCCCGCATCCACGACGTGCACATGGCGATCGTGGGATCCGGATCGATCGACTGGTTCCCGCAGAAGTTCAGCCCGAGAAACGCCGGCGCGGGACGCGGCCCGTCGTTCGGCAGATACAACAGCATGTCCATCCGCGGCCCGTCCTCGTCCGCCGTGAAGTAGATGGCGATCTCTTTGCGCGTGGCTTTCCCGTCCAGCGCGTCCTCGACCACCGACGTGATCTCCGCGTGCAGGCCCTCGGGCTTGCCGGGGCTCCGGCCGTAGACGTGCGTCCGGAACAACTCGAGGATCTCGCCGCGCCGCCGCTCGCGCCACGCCGCCGCATCCGCCACCGGCTCCCCGTTCGCCGCCACCAGCGGATCGGGCAGCGTGTAGTCGGGCACCTTCTCCTCGAGGTAGTTCGCCTTCTCCGCCGCGGCGGTTCGGGGCACGAGCAAGAACGCGGCGACGGCGACCACCGCCAACGGCGTGAATACATCGACAACGGCGTTCATTCGAGTATCCTCTCCTCGCTTCCGGCGCGGCATCCGCCGGCCCCGGGTTCGCCTCATTTCCTCTTGCGCGCGCGCGACGCCTTGCGCGCCGGCTCGATATCGAGGTGTTCGCCCCAGGACAGGGCGCACGCCTCCCCGGCCTCGATGGCATGGGCCACGCCGAGCGAATTCCGCGCGTAGGTGCCCGTCGCCCCGCCCCGTTCACCCGCCGAACGGTGCGTGAACTCCCACACGTGCCCGGCGGCCCACACCGGCGCGAGCAGCGCGTCGATCTCGCGCATGAGATTCGCCCCGCGCCAGTAGATCGGACTTCCCACCATCACGTCCACGTGCCGGCCCCGCTCAACCATCACGTTCAGCCAGCCATACAGCCGGAGCCCGCAGTTGATGTCCCCCTTCGTGCCCACGCAGGTGCCGTCCGCCGTCGCAATCAGGAACGCGTTGCAGGGCGTGCCCCGCGTGTGCGTCTCGTTGTCCCACTGATGATCGTGGAGCACGTCCACCGTCAGCCCGCCCAGTTCGTGCGGCTCGTCCAGCGTCTGATCCAGCACGACGAGCTTCTCCGCCCACGGCTGCTCCGCCCACAGCGCCTTGTTGCTCTCCGTCACCACCACCGTCTTGCCCGCCTCGATGAGCGCCCGCGTGATCGCGAAATCAACGTGATCGTAATGCTCATGGGTGTGAAACGACACGTCCACAAGGCGCGCCAGCCGCGCGATCTGATCCTCCCGCATCCGGAACGCCACGCCCTCCTCGGACGCCGCCTGATCGAGGCGCTTGTTGGGCCCCTGATCGAGATCGATGGCGAATACGGTGTCCGGCGTCTGCACGATCACTGAACTCGAGTACAATTGGAACACCCGGACGCCCTTGCCCGGCTTCTCCCGCTCGATGCAGTCGAAGGCGTGATCCACCGCCCGCTGGTAGTAGGCCACCACCGCCTCGTTCTTTTCCGAATCGGGCTCCGCCAGCCACGTATCCAGCGCCTTCAACGCCTCGATCCGCTCCGCAGTCTGGGGCGCCGTCGGCGGATTCTCCTGCAAGCCGCGCCACAGCGCCTCGCCCGGATCCTGCGCGCCCGCCGCAACGCTCCGCACCAACACCACACTCATCACTGCTGCCGTCGAGATTCTCATCGCACTCCCGCTTCTCGGTTACCTGGCGCGCACCATCGCGCGCCCTTCATTGTGCGCGATGGGCCCGCCTCCGCGCAACCGGCCCCTCGGCGGGAGCCGCCCCTCGGCCGGAACCGGGGCGCCGGGCCCACAACAGGCGCGCACTCTGGACACCCTTCCGCGGGGCATGCTACGCTCGCGGCGCGGGTAGCCCGCGCGCAGGGCCAGGAGACTCCCATGCCGCCGCTCCACGATTCGCAGTGGTATCGAAAGATCTGGACGCTCGATATCGAGGACTTGTCCTGGGTTGAGGATACCCTGGGTGAAGTCGACTTCATCGCTGAGGCGCTGGGCCTGACGGGCTCCGAGCGCGTGCTCGATCTCGCCTGCGGGTTCGGCCGGCACGCCCTCGAACTTGCCCGGCGGGGACACGCCGTCGTCGGTGTGGACATCACCCCGGCGTACATCGATGAGGCCCGGCGGCGTGCCGCGAAAGAAGGCCTCGCCGCGGAGTTCATCTGCGCCGACGTGCGGGACGTGGCGTTGGACGCGGAGTTCGACACCGTGCTCAGCCTCGCGGACGGGGCCATCGGCTATCTGGAAGACGAGCAGGAGAACCTGAAGGTGTTCGATCGCATCGCGTCGGCGCTCAAGCCGGGCGGCCGGCACCTCATGGCCGTGTGCAACGGGGCCTATGCGCGAAAGCACTTCCCGAAACGGCATTGGGACATGGGCGCCCGCGCCCTGTCCCTCGCCGACTTCGCGTGGGATGAGCAGACGGCGCGCATGACGTACACCGGCTACTCGTTCCGGCTGGGCGAGGTGCTCGCGGCGCCGGCCGGGAGCGGCCCGCCGTCCTGGATCCGCCTCTACACCATCGAGGAATTGCGCGCGATCCTCGCCGCCCGGGGCCTCGTTGTTCAGCAGGCCTACGGCGGCTACGACACGGGGTTGCCGGCGTCCGAGGACACGTTCATGCTGGTTGTCTGCTCCGAGAAGGGGGGCAGCACGAGTTCGGCTGCTGCGGGCCGGGCGCCCGGCGCCGAATGAAGGACTTCGTAGGACGATGAATAGACACGGATTGCCCTTGGGGATTCCTGCAGGGCTCCCCTTGATCCTGATGACGGCATGCCAGGCCGCAGGCGCGCCGCCCATTGACACGCCCCTCTTCTCGATTTCCTGGCCGGCGCAGTCTGTCGGCTCATGGACATACCTCATCAAGTCCACTGGAGAAGCCATCGACTTGACGCTCCCGGCCTTCGAGATTGACGGGAAGAAGACGTCCATCGTGTTGAGTCATCTCGCCGCGGCGGCTGCGCCGGTGCAGTTGCGAAACGGCGCAACCGAATGCCTGTATGAAGGCCCCTTTCAGGACGACGCCGGGCTCCATCTCCAGGTGCGGTTCCGAATCGCCGAGGACAACCCCGTCGTGCGCTTCCGTTATCAATTGAAAGCCTCCGGCGCGCAGACGCTGACAAAACGGGCCGAATGCGACAACCTGTGCTATCTGTCGTGCCCGATGGCGGGCCTGGCGGAGGCCAAGGAGGTGCGCTTGGCGGTGTTCAACGAGATGATTCACTCGTGCGCGCCGGCCGAGTCGGCGCTGGGTGAATCGGACTTCGCGAACCGTACGTCGGCCGTGGGGCCAATCGTGTTGGGAAGCAGCGGACACGGCACGTTCCTGTGGGCCTACGAACACGATTCCATGTATACGAACCGGTTCCTCGAGTTCCGCCTCGAGCCGGATCGCACCGTCGCGCTCTGCGCCGTCAAAGGCAACTACTACGACGGCCAGCCCGCGGACGCGTATTCGACGATCTGGCTTGAAGTGGCCGGCACCGAAGGCGGCGAAGAGGCACTCGCGGCCCGATACCGCACCTTCGCGCTCGACTACCTCTCCGAGAACGTCGAGAGCCGCAAGCCCTATCTCTATTACAACACCTGGGGCCGCCAGGAACGGGTGAAATGGCGCGGCGGCCAATACCTCACCAGCATGAATCTCGAGTACACGCTACGCGAGATCGACAGGGCCCACGAGATGGGCCTCGAGTTCTATGTGCTCGATGCCGGGTGGTTCAACCGAACCGGCGACTGGGGCGTCAACCTCGAGCGGTTCCCGGACGGCTTCGCCGAGATCAGGGCGCGCCTGGACGGATACGGGATGAAGCTCGGCGTGTGGCTGAATCCCGCGAAAGCGGCCGTGTCGAGCCGCGCCCTCGCCGAGCACCGGGACTGCCTCAAGACGTGGAACGGCAGGGCCGGCAGCCCCTCGCCGGAATGGGAAACCGAAGACAGCGTCGACATGTGCCTGGTGAGCGCCTACTGGGAAACCCTCGCCAATGCGCTCATCGGGATGTATCGGGAGCTCGGGATCCGCTACTTCTACCTGGACGGCGTCGGCCAGTCGGGCTGCAACGATCCCGGCCATTTCCACGGAACCCCCGCGAACGACGCGCAGGAGCGCGCCGACACGTACGGTTTCCTGTTGCCGGTCTTCCTCGGTAGGATCATCGACAAGGTCAGCGCGGCCTGCCCAGACGTCGTTTTCGACTTTGACGTGACGGAATCCCGGCGGATCGGCGTCGGACTCCAGTTCCTGGCCTCGGGGCGTTGCTTCATCCTGAACAACGGCCCCTACTTCCACAATTTCGATCTCTGCCCGCGTCGCGAAAGCATCCTGCCCAACGGATGCCGCAACATCTTCATCCATCCCGGCCCGGCCCGCACGTGGTTCATGCGATCCGTCCTCGGATACGACAAATGGATCCCGGCAAACCTCTTCCTGGCCAACTATCAGGCCGACGATCCTGCCAATTCCCAACTCATCAACCTCGCCTCCCTCATGCTTGGCCCAAACGGCGTCTGGGGCGAGATCCTCGAGGTGTCGCCGGAGGGCGTCGCCCGCTTCCGCGACGTGCTGGACAAGTACAAACAGGTGCGCGACGATGTGACACGGGCCGGCCCGTACTGCTCCGGGAGCCCCGGCGATACCCCCGAAATCCATGAGAAGATCAACCCAGAGACAGGCCGCGGGGCCGTTGTCGTGTTCGCCAACGCCCCGGGGCGCTTCTCCTACGTCACCAAGAACGCCGTGGCGGCCAGTCTGTGGCACAGTGAGAGCGCAACCGTGACGATCGGCGCCGATGGACACGCCCAAGTCATCGCCGAGTTCACAGAACCGTCGGCGGCTATTGTCCTCTTCGGCACAGGGATGGGAGAGTGAAGTTCCACATCGCGTCGTACACTGGGCGGCAGCGGACATCGTACGCCGGGCGCAAGGCCCCGAATTGAGTGGCCCATGATCGACTTCCTCAGCCATTACTATCGGGCGGGCACGCAGGAGGAACAGGCAATGAATCTCGCCATCAAGTCGGGCGCCGCCGTTGCACCGGGCCTCGTCCGCGAGCTATTCGTCCGGAACCAGTGGTGCGACTGGATGAAAGAAGAGGACATCGCGTGGTATCTGGCCCATTCCCACTGCGTGGTGACGGCGTGGGACGGCGCGTCCCTGATCGGCATCGCGGTGTTGGTGGGCGACGGCAGGAAGTATCTCGAACTCGAGAATCTGCTCGTCGATGAGGCCCGCCGGCATCGAGGAATCGGCAAGGCCTTGATGGCCGAGGTGATGCGCGCCATCGCGGAAGCGAAGCCCTACGCGGCCAAGATTGAAGTGTTCGAGGAGGCCACCGAGGCGTTCTACCGTGAGTTCGGCTTCGTGAGAAACCACGGAACATGGCTGCTCGAGTTGGCGCCTGGCTCCGATGCGCTCAGAGTCCTCACGCGGACGCCGCGGAAGCCATGAGGCCAACCGTGGAGCCGGCAGGAGACAAGTCGGACAAGCTCGCCCCCCTGCCGCCGGCGTTCGGGCAGCGCCCTTGCCGCGAGGGGCCTCGGCGACTATGCTGTTCGTGTCGGGAGTTCACGTAAGGAGGGCGCCATGGCGGGTGGGTTCATGTCGGGAATGGCCGTAGGCATTGGGTGTGGCATGGTGTTGGGGATCGGCTCGGGCATGGCCATGGGCACGGCTACCGGCCAAGCTGCCGCGAAGAAGAGGCTCACGGAACAGCTCGCGAAGGCGGTGGACGCCCATGCGATCTCGATCCGATCGGCAGAGGGCCGGGAACTGTCCGCCGAGGGACTACTCCAACTGCTGGACACCATGCACGGCGGGGCATGACGCGCGGGATCGCCGGCGAGCGCCCGCGGCGAACACGGAGCGCCAGGGAGAAAAGCCATGATGTGTAGCGGCAAGCGGGCGTTGGTGACGGGCGCCGCGGGCGGCGGTATGGGGCGGAGCATCGCGCTGACGCTGGCCCGGGAAGGCGCGCAGGTTGTCGTGAACTACCGAACCAGCCGCGACGCGGCAGAGGGCTTGGTTGAGCACATCGCCAGCGAAGGCGGCGACGCAGTTGCCGTCCAGGCCGACGCGATGACGAAGGACGGGTGCCGGACGCTTGTGCAGGCGGCTCGTGATCGCTTCGGGGGAATCGATATCTGCGTCGTCAACCCGGGCGGCGAATGGCGTCCGGGCTCCATCGACAAGATCGTGCCCGAAGACTGCATCGACGACATCCGCCG
>JAFGTL010000755.1 GCA_016934125.1 Candidatus Hydrogenedentota bacterium | reverse complement strand
TCGAACCCCTG
This sequence comes from Candidatus Hydrogenedentota bacterium, assembly GCA_016934125.1. Taxonomy (GTDB): domain Bacteria; phylum Hydrogenedentota; class Hydrogenedentia; order Hydrogenedentales; family SLHB01; genus JAFGTL01. The sequence continues at coordinate 9,493 of JAFGTL010000755.1, read as the reverse complement.
ACCTCTGCATTGCGAACGCAGCGCTCTCCCAACTGAGCTACAGCCCCGCCCATAGGAAACGCACCCGCAATGGCGGATGCGTTTCCGTCGAAAAGATCGTAGCAGAGCCGGCCGGGGGAAGTCAACTGTCGAGGGCACCGAAAAGCCGATAAGGGGCGCGTTTACTGGGGCGGCTGGGTGATCCAGGGCCGGATGGTGGGCCAGAGCCGGCGGTAGGCGTCGTAGTGGGGCGCGTAGCGGGCGTGCATGGCGGAATCGGGCTCGAAGGTGCGTTCGGGGTGCACCATGGTGTTGACGCCGTCCTGGTGCGAGGCGAAGACGCCGGTGGCGGCGCCGGCGAGGATCGCGGCGCCGAGGGCGCCCGCTTCGGTGATGCGGGGGCGGGTGAAGGGGCGGTCGAGGATATCGGCGCAGATCTGGAGCCAGGCGTCGGATTTGCTGCCGCCGCCGACGGCGCGGAAATCGGTGATGGCGATGCCGGTGGGCGGCAGGGACTCGACGCATTCGCGCAGGTAGAACACGGCGCCTTCGAGGATGGCTTTGCAGATGTCGCCGCGGGTGGTTTCGAGGCGGAGCCCGGTGATGACGCCGGTTGAGTCGGAGATGAATTCGGGCGGGCCGGTGATGCTGAAATGGGGCAACACTTTGACGGTGCTGGGGCCGTCGGGGATCTCGGCGATGAGGGCGGGGTAGACGTCGGCGCCGGCGTCCTGTGCGGCACGGTGTTCGGCGGCGGCGAAGGTGTCGCGGAACCATTTGAGCAGGCTGCCGCCGTGGTTGTAGATGAAACAGACGTATTTGCCGGGGACGGAATGGTGTTCGGTGTTGAGTCCCCGCTGGATCATGGCGTTGGGATCGCGTTTTTCGGCGAACACGGGCGCGATGCAGATGTAGGTGCCCATGCCGAACATGGCCTGGCCATCGTCGATGACGCCGCAGCCGAGGGCATTGGCGCACTGGTCGTGGGCGCCGGTGACGATGGCGACGCCGGCCGGTAGGCCGAGTTCGCCGGCGATGGCGGGGTTTACGGTGCCGACGACGGTGCCGGAGGGCGCGGTATCGGGGAACTTGTCGGCGTCGAGGCCGGCCCGGCCGAGGAGGTCGTCCGACCACGCTTTGCGTTCAAGGTCGAAGAGGAGCGTGCGGTTGGCGAGTGAGTAGTCGGCCACGCAATCGCCGCCGAGCATGAAGGACACGAAACTGCCCCACAACAGGAATTTGTGGGCCTGCTCGAAGAGTTCGGGGGCATGGTGCTTGAGCCAGAGGAGCTTGGTGAGCGCGTAGTGATTGCCGAGGGTGTTTCCGTTGATGGCGTAGAGGGACTCGTCGTCGAACACCGAAGCGAGGCGCTCGAGATACTCCTCGCCGCGGACGTCGAAGTTGAGGATCGAGGGCGCGAGGATACGGCGGTCGGCGGAGACGGGCACCATGGCCTCGCCGAGTGAGGACACGGCAATGGCCTGAACGGGGTCGCGGTGCGTCTCGGAGGCGGCGCGGGCGATGGTGGCCTTCACCTTGTTCCAGACGTCCACGGAGTCGAGTTCGGCCCAGCCGGGCTGGGGGCGTTGATTGTCGTATTCCTCATAGGCTGTGGCGAGGACGCGTCCGTCTTCGGAGAAGGCGGACGCCTTGCAGCCGGTGGTGCCGACGTCGAGTCCGAGCAGGCTCACGGCGCCACCCTCCCCCGCGTGCCGGCCAGCTCGAAGTAATCGGTGAGGAGCCATCGGGTGCGCTCGTACACGGCCTGTTGGGCGGCTTGGACTTGTCCGGACTCGCGCAGGGCGTTCTCGTAGGCCTGACGGATCTCGGTGCCGATGTTGATCTTGGCGATGCCGGCCTGGATGCCGGCGAGCACGTAGTCGCGCTTGACGCCTGAGCCGCCGTGGAGGACGAGGGGGACGCCGGTGGCCTCGCGAAGGCGGGCGAGGTGGTCGAGGTTGAGGCGGGCCTCGACTTTCTTTTGATCGCGGAGGGCGCCGGATACGGCGCCGTGCACGTTGCCGACGGCCACGGAGAGCCAATCGCAGCCGGTTTGGGCGACGAACCGGGCCGCCTCGTTCACGTCCGTAAACCCCTTGCCGGACTCGAAGAGCTCTTCGTAGGGGGGCAGCGGGCCGGCCTCGTGGCCGAGGACGGCGCCGAGTTCGGCTTCGCAGGGCAGGTGGGCCGCATGGGCCCGCTCGACGCCTTCGCGGGTGGCCGCGATGTTGTCGTCGAGGGCGAGCCGGGATCCGTCGATCATGAGCGAATCGTAGCCGAGCGCCACGGCCTGATCGAGCACGGCCGCGTAGTCGACATGCTCGCCGTCCTCGTCGATGACGGGGACGTGATCGAGATGGAGGCGGACGCATTCGGGCCGGCGCCATTTGAGGAATTCATCCCTGACGGCTTCGAGCCCTTTGGCCTCGAATTTGAACCACTCGAGGCGGGCCGTGGCGACGAAGGCGAAGGCGTCCGCGTCGGCCACGGCGCGGATGACGGGCTCGATCATGGGCAGGTAGGGGACGTTGAACGCGGGGACGGTAAGGCCGGCTTCGAAGGCCTTGCGCACGATGTCGGTTTGAGGCGCCACGGTGCTCACTCCTGGGGCCGGGCGACATCGAGGTCGAGGTAGTACTCGAGGGCCTCGTGGAGGGGGGCGGCCACATCGCCGGGCGTGACGCCGACGTGGTGGCGGTGGCCGTAGCGGCCGATGTGGAGGAGGACATCCTGGAGGCCGGGAATCCGGGCGACGCCGGCGCAACCGAAGAACTCGGGGGGAATGGGTTCGCCGGTGAAGGCGCCGTTGCCGATGTAGAAGCGGGGCGTGCCGCAGTCGGTGGCCATGCTGCTGAAGGTGAAACCGGTAGGCGCGATGCGGCCGACATGGCAGCCGTAACCGCAGCCTTGGCCGACGGCGTTGGCCAGGATGGCGTGATCGGTGATCTTGCCGGGGGCGGCCATCATCGAGCCGGGGACGGGCCCGCAATGGAACAGGATGCACTTGTCGTCGTCCTCGCCGTAGTTGTTGTTCCAGTCGAGGCAGGCGGTGACTTCGCCGGAGGCGAGGCGCAGGGCGTACATGGCGACGGCGTTGCCGACGTCGACCTCGCAGGCGGCAGGGATGCCGGAGTCGTTGAGGACGCCGAGGAGGATGCAGGGGGAGATGCCGAGTTGCTGCTGCATCTCGATCCAACACCGAACCGCGACGGCGTCCATCTTGTATTCGGCGATGACGTCGTCGAGGGCGACACCGAGGCGGACGATCTTGTCGACGGCGTCGTCGGGCACATCCTGCCAGGATGCGGCGGTGTTGAGGGTGTTGGCTTTGGCTTTGTAGGCGTCATCACCGGCGTCGACGGCGTTCATGCGGGCGAAGACGTCGGACAAGTCGAGGGTTTCCATGGTGATGCCGTGGCGCTGGAGGGCGACCTCGTCGATGCGGACGGTTTTGAAGGCGGTAGTACGGGCGCCGACCGCACCGACGACCATGCGGCGCATGCCGTTGACGACGCGGCACATGCGGTCGAAGTGGTCGATGTTTTCTGCGAACCGGGGGCTGGCGGGGCTGACGACGTGGGGCTTGAGGGCGGTGAAAGGGATGCCGTTCTGGCAGAAGACGTCCATGATGGAGAGCTTGCCGCAGAAGGCGTCGCGCCGGACTTCGGGGGCCATTTTGTCGAGATCGTCGGGATAGCCCTGGATGAGGATGGGCACGTCCACGTCCCTGAAGGCGGCTACCGCGCCGTTCTCGTCGCCGAAGTTCGGGAGGGAGAGGATGATCCCGCCGAACTTGCCGCGGTTCTCGCGCAGGAAGTTGGCGTAGATTTCGCCCTCGTCGGGGGTTTCGACGGCCCCGTGGCGGGTGGCGTCGCGATCGAGCAGGATACAGTCGTGTCCGAGTTCCTTGAGGACGCGGGGGAGTTCGGCGCGGGCCTCATCCATCAGCGATGCGGGGAAGAAGCCCCGGTTCCCGAAGAATAGGGCGAATGTGGTCTTGGCCACGGTGCGATTCATGGCGGAATCCTCCAAACGAGTGAACCATTGGTTGACAAACACGGCGATTGTACATGAAACGTCCTCAGACTACGAGAACGAGAAGATGGATGCAAGCGGGTGCCCAACGCCTTCGGGGCGTCGCCTGCCGCGCTCCAGGGAGCCATAATGCCTCGCGGAAGAACGGCTGAAAAGACGTCATCGTCAAAACCGCAATGGGGGCGTTACGGACACGATTCCGCAGCCCTCAGGAAGGAATCACGGAGGACTCTGTACTGCCGGAAGCACAGATACCAGGATCGCCGTGTCCGGAGCCTTTCCGGAGTAGAAAGAGAGGTAGTGTGTGCCCCCAATCGCGGTGGCGTTCACGTTACCCGAATCAATCCCGATCGTACTACCGATGGCGACCGCCTCAGAATCGGGCCATTCGAGCGGATTGTCGAATACGATGTCCGGATCAACGACGCGACGCCTGAGGATACCCCGGCCGCGCTGATAGTAGTAGTTGCTCAGCAGCCCGGTTTCGGCGTCGAGGATCAGGCTCGGCGTGGAGGAAGAGACTTCGCCGATGTTTGTTTGGGAGCGCTTCCACGTCGCGCCGTAGTCAGTTGATACCATCTGGAATTGGGTGCGTGTCGAGGACGTCCCACCGCCCTCTGTCCGTCCGATTGCGAGAATCCGGCCATTGCCGAGATAGACGGCGGAGGGTTCAGTCGGCCATTGCTCTTTGGTCAGCGCGGACTCGATGGTGCTCTGTGTCCAGGTTGCGCCATTGTCAGTGCTGGTGACTTTGCCCCAGGAGTGATTGGTGCTATCACCACTGTAATCCCCAGCGAACCACAAGGCCATGAGGCCGACCGTGGGCACCGCGAAGATGTCGGTGATCTGCATGGGCCTGACGGGGAGCCTGGGGGTCGCCAGAAGCTCGAACTTCACGCCATCCGTGGTGCGGTAGAGGTCGTGGTTCCAGTCCTTTCCAATCCGGCGCACCCAGACGAACATGGCCCCATGGGCATCCAGTCCCTTCCCGACGACGACCTCACCATAGTGCGGCGTGTTGGCGAAAACCGTTTCCTTCGTCCACGTTCTTCCGGCGTCCGTAGATGTGCGCGCGTAACAAGCGCGGACGTCTTCGTCGATGGAGTGCGCCGTGCCTCGGCTATACACGCAGACGAGTTCATCTCCGATAGCCTGAATCATCGGCCACGAGTTGTAGCCGTTCACATCCTGCACGACATATGCCTTTGCGGGAGCCTTCAGGGGCGTCACCTTGACCATTGCCAGGCCGGTTGGTCTGGTGAACGAGTCGGAGGGATCGTCTGGCTTTCGTTCAATACGCACACCCAGGGGTGCATTTGGATCCACTGCGTAGTACGACTCCAAAACGATGGTCCGGGTGAAAAACGGTTCGGCGGGAAGCGTTGTTCGCACGGGAACGCTCGAAACACTGCGGCACGAGAAGGCGGCTCCCTCCACCATCTGCGACAGATGGGCCCTGTAGACATCCTCAAACTCCGGGCTCGTCTCCTTATCCGTCGTGGTGACTACGATCTCAACCTTCACAGCGTCACAGCCGCTGGGGAGGCCCACGAGGCCGCTGACGGACTGGCCAACGGTGCCACCCGAAAGCGACCACACCGGGATATGCGTGGAACCGTCCGACATCATCACAAGCGAAGGCTGGCCTGTTGCAATCGACATGTTGTTGGCGCTGAGGCAGATCGGGGAGTCCGCCCACCTGCCAGAGATTGGCTCTTCAACGCCGTGCGCACCATCCTCGACAACTGCGCGGTCTTCTTCGCCGGGCGGATTGGGATGATTGCTTGCCCCGAAGCTGGTGACGGTAGAGGCGAGCAGGGCAGTGCATAGAAGGACTAACCTAATGAGAGCAAAGCCATGTCTTTTGTCTGTACAAATCGCATGTACCATTAGTTCTCCTCTTGCTCTTTGTGGTTGAACACTTCACGTCATAGTCTTCAAACCGCGTCCGCGCGGTCTGAGATAGTGTACACCCGGTTGGTGGGAGATTTTTAGCGGAAGAACCAGCCGATCAAAGGAATGCTCGCCAAGCCGAACAATGCTCTTGAATTCGCCTTCTCATAGAGGCCATGTCGGGCATTGTCCGGGGCTGTGCACAGGGGCTTGGGCCCGCGAAAGGCGTTGGGCTCAGCAGCGCCGGGGCGCGGGCGCCTGCCTCTCCCCCACGCCCGTGGTGTCGGCGGATGAGTAGCCGACGTCGAGGAATGCGATGACGGGGCAGTTCTGACACGAGGCGTTGGGTTCGCACCAGTCTTGATACACCTGGATCAGGCCCTGCTGGGTGCGGAAGGTGAGGGGCGGGGGCTTGAGTTGGCCGAACAGCCTGGGCGTCATGGCGGCGATCACCTGGTTGTCGGCCTCTTTGGGCATGGCGGTGAAGAACCGGAGCACGGTTTCTTCGAGGCCGCGGTCGCGGTGGCGGCGGGCATGGGCCAATGCGGCGGGGATAAACACGTTGCCGATGATCGAGCGGACACGGCCGGGCCCGAGCAGGGCGGCCGGTTTGGCGAGCCGTTTTCCCGTCCAGGAGCAGTGGCCGGCCCAGAATCCGGCTGGGCTGGGGAACAGGGCCTCGAATGCGCGGCGCCGGGCAAGGGGGGTGAGGGGTTGCTGCCAGATCGCGTTGAGGGCGGCGGCGAGCCCGGAGGTGGCGTGCTGGGGCTCGTGGGCGGTGCGGGAGAGGATGCGGGCGGCGCCGGCGAGCCGGCGTTCGGGGTAGTTGTTGGGGCGTACGCCGGTGCGTTTCCAGGTGAGGGGTAGGCGCCGGAGGCCTGGCAGGTGGTCGCGGCGAAGGCGGAGGAGCCGGGTGAAATGGGGCACGGCCGAGGCGCCGTCCGGGAGGGCGTCGGGGAGGAGGCCGGCGATCTGGAGGAGGGCGGCCTCGAGGAGCAAGGGGTCGCGGGCGATGAGTTGGCGCACGCGCTCGTAGGGGAACTGCTGGGCGATGAGGCGGAAATGGGGTTTGAAGCGGGCGAAGCCGCAGGCTTCGAGGAGGGACTCGTAGAGGGCCTGATCGGCGCCGACGCGTTCGATGCGTTCGCGCAGGGAGCGGGCCTTATTCAGCATGCGCCACTCGCCGGCGAGCACGAGGAGGCGGAGGGTGTTCTGGACGCCGTACTTCTGAGTGAGCGCGGCACACTGGCCCGATGCCATGGCGGCGGCGTGGGGGTAGTCGTCGAAGGAGAGGCGGCCGGCGAGGTCGCGCACGTCTTCGTCGAGGAACCGGGAGAGCAACAGGCACGGGATGGTCCGGCCCGAGGCGGTGATCGGGGGATTGGAGGGCGGCTCGGCGGTGAGGACGACGACGAGCATGACGTTGTTGTAGCGGGGGTCGACATGGTGGCCGTGCTGGCGCCAGGCGGCGTGGGTGAGATGGATCTCGATATCGCCCGTCGCGACGCGATCGCCGAGGCGGATCTGGGCGCCTTTGAAATCGGGCCCTTCGGCGCGGTTCCACCAGCCGGGTGAGAGCACACGGACGGGGCGGCCGCGATCCGTGCAGAGCCCCTCGTCGGGGAGCATCTGGTCGAACCAGATGGACTGGACGAGGGACTCGGGCACGGGGGACGGGCCCTCGGAGGCCTGCGCAGGTGCGTGGATGCTCACTGCACGGAAGCGGCCGTATTCTTCGGAGAACATCATGGCCAGTGCGCCCCATGTCGCCGGTTGTGGTGTCAGTCTACCACAGATTCGCCTGCAGTTGGCGGGGCCTCGGGCGTTGCGGCGTCGTCGAGGCGGAGATCCTGGACGAGGCGCGCGGCGAGCAGTTCGTTGGCGTGCTCGTTGGGATGGCCGTCGATGAGGCGGTAGGACTCGGGCGGGCCGGGGAAGAGGTCGGGGTAGTCGAGGCAGGGGATGCCTTGCTGCTCGAGGAGCGGCTTGAGTGTCGCGGTGAACTTCATGCCCGGATAGAAGAGGACGTAGAAGGTGGCGTCGGGGTACTTGAGGTTGAACGCCCGTTGGGATTCGGCGACGATGCGGACGAAGAGATCGGCGCTACGGGGATTGAGTGCGTGGAGGGGGAGGCTGAAGCCGAGGTAGTTGACGGTGTGGCTCTTGGCGAGAAGGCGGTAGCACCAGGTGGTGAAGGGGCGGCCCTCTTCGAAGCTGCCGCGATAGAGGACTTGGCCGTTCTCAACGGTGTAGTAGGGGAAGCGTTTGCCGAAGGTTCCGGCCACTTCGAGATTGCCGATGAGGCGGGGGATGTGGGGGTCGGTGAACAGGTAGAGGGCGATGCCGGTGGATTGGGGGACTTCGCTGAGCAGCGCGGGATCCTGGATCTGGATGAGCATGTGGGCGGTGCCGTATCCGCCGCAGGCGAACACGCAGGGCTGGTAGCGGGGCGCCTGCCCGGCGATGTGGGAGGCGAGGGTTTGGTCGTCATTGAGTCCATCGCCGAAGGCGAAGGAGCCGCCGAAGAGGAAGAGGAATCGGTCGCGGGCGTCGGGCTCGGCGACGGGTGTGTGGCGGCGGCCGTATTGGTCGATGGTGTGCCAGCAGTAGTAGGCGAGGCGGGTTTCGGAGGACTTCGATCGGGGGACGCGGCGGTTCGGGCGGAGGCGGTAGCCGAGGGTGGGATCGGGGCGAAGCATGGGGCGGCTCTGGAAGGTCCAATGCTCGCGGCGGGCGTTGAGGGCGTAGCAGAGGGTCTCGCTGAGAACGAGGATGCCGAACGCCGCGAGAAGCCCGAGGGCGGTGGCGGCGAGCCGTGGGTGTCTCTGGGCAAACCGGACAAGAACGCGACGGACTCGCACCGCTGCTTCGCTCTCCTCTTCTGGTGTGGGCGGGTGTGTGCCCGGGGCGGAACGCCGCGCAATGGAACCGGAACACATCAGCCAGCCTGGGGTTCGGATCGGCGGATCACGCCATGGACTTCGGCGCCGCCTTGTCGCCGGACGTCTCGGGCCGCGCAAGGATCTCCTCGACGCGGACGTGGCAGGGGCCTTTCGGGCCCTGCCAATCGACGGTGTCCCCGGCGCGGCAGCCGAGAACGGCGGTGCCGAGGCATCCGAGTACGGACAGCTTGCCTTCCGCAGGGCAACTCACGGATGGATATACCAGGGTGAACACCATCTCGTGTCCGGAGTCGAGGTTTGTGACGCGAACGACGGAATTGAGGGAGACGATGTCTTCCGGTATGGATTCGGCGTTCTGGACGATGGTGGCGTGTTCGAGGGCGTCTCTGAGTGTCGCCAGGTGGGCGGCGGCCTTCCTGCGGGATCCTTTGAGAAGAGACTGGATCCGCTGGTTGAGGTGATCGCGGTCCCATTGGGTGATGTAGATATCCTTCGCCACCATCGTACTGCCCTTTCGACACCCGCCCGTGCATTTCCCCCGTGGCAGGCCGTCCATGAGACAGGCTGCCGCACGTGCGGCGGACTTCGCCGGCCCCATCCGTCGACGTGGACTACTCCCTATATCGTGGGTGAGCGGCCGGGATTTGTCAAGCCTCTCATGGGCCGCGGCCGCGGGTTGATCC
>JAFGTL010000754.1 GCA_016934125.1 Candidatus Hydrogenedentota bacterium | reverse complement strand
GGGCATCGATTTCGCCGACGAAGCAGCGCGCCTGCCGTGGCCCGCCGCGGCCGCGCCGGACTGACGGCGCTTGCCCGCGTCCGGCGAAACGGCGTCTTGGTTTGCCTGCGTGTCCGCCAGGGTCGTGCGGCGCGGGCCGGGGAGGACGCAACGGAGACTGCGCGAAAGCCCTGCGATCCAATTGGCCCAGTCAAGCCCTGCTCACCTCCGTACGGGATGGTTCGGTGGACAGACGACGCGTTGAAGACGAGGTGTGGCCCACGGTAGAATCCGGGGCAAGGCCTTTGCGGTGGAGCGGACGTCGCTGTACTGTTTGCGGAGACTCAGCGAAGGATGCCAGCAACGAGGCAGTCACTCTTGAAGGAGAATCGTGGCCGGCGACATCGACCGCGGAGGCCGGTCTGTGGGTTGCCCAAGAACCCGTTCATGGCTGCCATGCTCCTTGGCGTTCTCGGGGCAATTCCGTTAGGGGTGGGTGGTTTCACGTTCATGTACGCGGAAGGGCTTTCATATCTGAGCCGCGACCCGCGGGCTTGCGTGAACTGCCACATCATGCGCCCTCAATACGATTCCTGGCAGAAAGCGAGCCACCACAACGCAGCGGTATGCGTCGATTGCCACTTGCCGCATCGCTTCCTGCCGAAGTACGTCGCGAAAGCCGACAATGGCTACCGCCATTCAAAAGGCTTTACGTTGCAGGACTTTCATGAACCCATCATGATTACCGAGAGAAACAAACGCATCTTGCAGGAGAACTGCCTGGTGTGCCACGAGCAGATGGTATACGATCTGGTTCCCGGCGCCACGTTCGCCGTTGACGTGGTGTACTGCGTACACTGCCACCGAACCGTGGGCCACGGCGAATCGGCCGGCTTGGGTGATCGCGACCGTGGTGTGAGCGAGGAGCTACTCAGGACATGGCGAACAGAACACTGAACGCACGCCTGATAGGGGTGTTTGTGGTCGCCTTGGTTGTGGTCGCTGGAGCGACTGCACTGGTCACGGCATTGCTGGTGAACATCTTCGAGCGGAAGAGCGAGGCGCGCAATCCCTATGTTCGACTCGTGGACGTGGGCGAAGACGACACCGACCCGGCGAAGTGGGGCATCAACTGGCCGAAGGAATATGAATCGTACCAGCGTACAGCCATCGCCACCCGCACCCGATTCGGCGGACACGGCGGGAGCGAGGCGCTCCCTGCGGAGAAAATCGAGCGCGACCCCTGGTTGAAAAGGATGTTCCTGGGGTACGCATTCTCGATCGATTACCGTGACCGCCGAGGCCATGCCTATATGCTCGAAGACCAGGAGATTACCCAACGGCTCACGAAGCCACAGTCCGGGTCATGTCTCCACTGTCATGCGTCCGTGATGCCGGTGTACCGGGCTCTGGGAGACGGCGATGCGATGGCCGGTTTCGAGAAGACGTACACCTATTCATATCAAGATCTCAACAAGGTGTTGCACGACCTGGGCCACGCCTATCCCGTCTCCTGTGTGGACTGCCACGACCCGGAGGCGATGCAGATTCGTGTCACGCGGCCGGCCTTCATCCAGGGCATACGGCGTCTCGCGGAATCCGACGCGGCCGTGCCGCATCTGCCATCAATCGAGCGGTGGCGGAAAGGCTCCCGTGCGAGGGTCTACGACCCGAACGCGGAGGCGTCACGCACGGAGATGCGCTCGTTTGTCTGCGCCCAGTGTCACGTCGAGTATTACTGCGCGGATAAGATGCCGTTGACCTACGCGTGGGGCAACGGGCTTCGGGCGGACGACATCGAGGGCTTCTGGAATGGCACGCAGTACCCGGACGGGACGCGCCTCTTCGACTACAAGCACGCCGAGACGGGGGCCGAGATCCTCAAGGCGCAGCATCCCGAGTTCGAGCTGTGGAGTCAGGGCATTCACGCCCGCAGCGGCGTGGCATGCGCCGATTGCCATATGCCCTACATGCGGGACGGGGCAACCAAGATCTCGGATCACTGGGTGCGGAGTCCGCTGCTGAACATCAATCGAGCGTGCCAGATCTGCCATCATTTCTCCGAGGAGGAAATCAAGGCGCGCGTGGATACCATCCAGGAACGAAACCACGATCTTCTGCAGCGTGCAGGCCAAGCACTCATGGATCAGCTTGACGCGATTGAGCAAGCACAACACGCCGGTGCGACGGCCGGGCAACTCGCCGAAGCCCGCGAACTCCAGCGAAGGGCCCAATGGCGCCTCGACTTCATCGCTGCCGAGAATTCGATGGGGTTCCATGCACCCCAAGAGGCGGCACGCGTGCTCGGCGAGGCAGCGGACTTCGCGCGTCAAGGCGAAGTCGCGGCGATCAGGGCGCTCAGCACGCGATCTCGTTGAGCGGCCCGGGCGCCTTCGGGGGTGCGGGGCCGTATGCGGCCACCGGGCGTTGGCGAACCGGGGCGGCAGGGGGCTTGCCCGGTGCGTAGACGTCGGGCCGCAGGGCCCTGCGGAGGGTGCCGCAAGACCTCATTCCCAGTCGAGCAGCCGTCTCTGGCCGGTGAGCGCGCGGATGCCGGTGACATCCTGTGAGACTTCCAGGCAGCCTTTGTACTGGCCCGCGATGGTGCGCATGGCGTAATAGCGAATGTGGATGAACCTGTCGCCGATCTCGATCCAGAACTCGGCGACATCCCTGTTGCCAGCGCGAAACTCCTCGAGAATGCGGGTGACGAGGTGGAGGCTCTTGGGGGGATGGCAGTTCTGGACCTTGCGTCCGATGACGCCGGGGCTGCGGGGGAAGATCCGCTTGGGCGCCTCGGAGTAATACCGCACGACGTCATGCTCGTCAACAAACGAGATGTCGACGGGCAGGTGGGTGAGCATGAGGTTGACCTGCTCGAGTGTCAGGAGGCCCGTGTCCAGCGGGAGCGCGTTGAAGCCGGACGCCGGCCCGGAAGCAGATGACGCCCCGGACGGCTTCCAGGTGGCTTCGGGTTGCACCAGGGCGTAGCCGATGTCCTCTTCGCCTTGGTACACGTCGCGCCAGTCTTCTTCGCTGAGGAGCTGCAAACACAGGGGGAAAAGGATGTTCTCCTCCTTGTAGATCATCTCTTGGATGGTCGTGAGAAGGGATTCAGACTGGGTGCGCACAGCCGCCGTGTCGACATTGTGTATCGCGGCGCGCAAGGCCTTCAATTGCGCGCGGATATCATCGTGAATGGCCCACATGACCTTGGGCGGGGCCGTGACGCCGTACTTCTCCATGAACGGGAAGAGCTGGTTTTCCTTGCGAAGGTAGTGGTTTTCGATCTGGGCGAGTTGCTCGAACTGCGCGGCGAGCGCGTCGGCGGGGATGTTCTCCGGTTCCGACAGGAGCCGCCGGATTTCCGCGATGACGCCGGCAATGGCGGCGTTCTCCTTCTGAAACGTGTGCACCGGGTGTCCTGGCGGGGCCTGTGGGCGGCTCGACTGATCGAGCGACTGCCGGAATACGGCGACGTGGACGTCGCACAGACGCCTGATCTCCTCCTCTGGCAAGCCGTCCTGAATGAGCTGCTGCTCCATGGCGGCGATCTCGGCAGGATCGACGTTCTGGATCAGCTCGGCGAACTCCTGCCTGACCAGATCGACTGCTTTGCCTTCGTGAAGGCCTTGGATGATCGCCTTCAACTTCTCGATTCGGCCAGGGTCCATGCCAGGCGCCGCGTCCAGTGCGTCCGCGGCCGCGGCCTCGATTTCCACCGGCTCGCCGGTTTCCTCATGTATGGCGGCCGCGACGGTGTTCAGGAGGTCTGTCAGGTCTACCCCGGCGAGTTGCGCCGCCTTGGCCAGGGTCGCGAACTGGCCCACCGTCTTGCGCAGCAGGGGGTTCCGCAGCATGGAGAACTTGTCTGAATACTCGGCGAGCGTGTCAAGCAGGAACGGGTAGTCATCGACGAGTTTTCCGACCCGGGTGTTCGCGTCGAGTTTCATGGTGTGACTCCTTAAGGCCTTCTCGAGGCCTTTTGGGCCAGCATACCACGCCCTGGGGCCCTGATTCTGCCCAAACCGGGCAGGCTCGCGCTTGATTCGTCGGCAGTTTCCAGGGGACAGGCCATCTGGTATAACGGATCGCGTGAGAAGCACGGATTGGGGGAATGATCTTCGTTGAGCTCGGGGCAAGTGCGGCAGGGATTCGAGGCCGCGGCCGCGCCTTGAGCAGGTTGGGAGAATGCGCCGTGTCCATAGCAAAGGCGTCACGCAGTGTGTTCGTAGCGCTTCTGATTTCAATAGCAGCGGGCGGTGTTGTGGGCGATGATGTGCCGCTCGAAACTGAGAAAGAGGAGACGGGCTCTGAGGGCCGTCCGGGTGAGGCCATCCCGGCCTGCCTGGTTTACCATGCGGATT
>JAFGTL010000753.1 GCA_016934125.1 Candidatus Hydrogenedentota bacterium | reverse complement strand
TCGCCGGCGGCCACCAGGCCGGCGAAGCACCAGTCGATGCAGTTGGCGGAGAAGTGCAGCTGCAGCCGGCGCCTCTCGTTATTGGGCAGGTTGTAGCGCTCGGCCGGCAGGCGGTCGGGCCGCCGCATGCTGTCGGTGGCCTGGGTGCTCAGCAGCCAGAACCGGCGGCTGGGCTCGTCGTAGAGGATGTGGAACTTCATCTGGCCGCCCGGGCAGGGCACGTAGAGCATGGGCTCGCCCGAGGGGGCTTGTTCGAGCGACACCGTGATCGAGCCATCCTCCGCCTCGACCGCCTTGGCGATACAGGCCATGTTCGTGGTGCCGGAGTGGGCGCGCATCCACAGGTGGAACGTGTGGCCGGCGGGATCGCACCAGAGGTGATCGGGATCGGTGAACTGAACGATGTTCGTTTCGAGCCAGCCGGCCGGGGCGTTGCCCCGCTTGTCCTTCGCATTGTCAGGGGCCGTCTGCCCCGTTGGGTAGAAGGGGATCCCGACAAGGTGCGGAGGCCCGGCCTGCTCGACGGCCTGGCGGTAAGAGAGTTCATTCGAGAACGTCCACGCGTCGCGTTGCGTGAGATCCGCGGTGACGTCGGCGGCCATGACGACGGGCGCCAACACCGAGACGCCCCATCCCCTGAAACTCCGATCGGTGTTCTTCTCCATCACGAGGTAGACGCGGCCGTTGGTGTAGAGCACGTTGCAGGGGGCCTGGTGCCACGCCTCGCCCTGGGTAAGCCAGAAGGGGCCGCCCCAGGAGTCGCCGCCATCGCCGGATCGCATGATGCCGAGGTCGCCCGAGTGGCCGAGGACGTAGAGCGCGTCGCCGGCCGCGAACGGGCGCGCGTGGCACAGGGGCATGTCGGAACGATGGATCCACGTGGCCCCGTGATCGTCGCTGGTGTAGATCTTACCGCGCCACTTCCGCCCGTCCGCGTCGATCTTGAGATCGGGCAGATTCCGGGTGTCGCGGATGCCCTGATCCATGGTGGCCACGAGCCGGCCGCTGTCCAGCCGGGCCAAACCCGGGCTGTACGCGTATACCTTGGCCGGATCGGGCGATTCGTATACGACGGACTCACTTCCTAGAACGGGGACCGCAGCGGTGTCCGCGTCCTGAGCGCCCGCCGCCCTCGACAGTGCGATTGTCATGATCAAAAAGCCCCCAATTGTGTGCCGTGTGTTCATGCCACAATGCCCCTTTCTCTGAGATGCCCGCGTACTCGCCCGGATCGGCCACGGAAATGAGATCCCCGGGCCAGAAGACCCCTCTACTTGAGTACGTGGCATGATACCAGAAGGGGGCCGGCACCCGAAACCGCCCGCGGGATATCGCGCCGGCAAGGCGTGCCGTGCGGATCAGGCGTCGTCCGGCGTGCCGTTGACGGACTCTTTCAGGGCAACCTTGTCGATCTTGCCGTTGGCCAGCATGGGCAGGCGGGGGCGGATCTCGAATTGCTTCGGGACTTTGTAGTTGGCCAAGTGTTCTTTGCAGTAGGCGCGCAGATCGTCCGCCGCAACCCCGCAGCCGGGACGCGGTACGACGAACGCACGGCCCACCTCCTGGAAAACGCGGTCCGCCACGCCGACCACGGCGGCCATCAGGACGGACGGATGGGCGTCGAGCACCTCCTCAATCTCGCGGGGATACACGTTCTCACCACCGGAGATGAACATGTCGGAGGTCCGGCCCGCCAGATACACGTAGCCCCGCTCGTCCCTCCGCGCCAGATCGCCGGAATAGTACCAACCGGCCTCATCGAGTGCCGCCGCGGTCTCCTTGGGTTTGTTCAGATAGCCGTGCATCACGAGGTCGCCGCGGATGGCCAGCTCGCCGACGACGCCGTCGGGCACGTCGCGGCGATCCCGACCCACGATGCGCAGTTCCACCCCGGGCGCCGCCTTGCCCACGGAGCGGCACAAGGTGTCGACGTCGTCGTCGGGCGCGGTGTAGGTGGCCAGTCCGCCCAATTCCGTCGAGCCGTACGCGTTGGCAGGCCGAGCGCCGGCCTTGTCGGCGATCTGCTTCAGCACCTTCACCATCGAAGGAGGAGCGGGCGAGCCCGACCACACGAGGGTTTCGACGTGGCTCCAGTCCATGGCCGGGAAATGGGGATCGGCGAACTCCATGAGATACATGGCGGGGACTTGGCCGAACAGGGTGACCTTCTCCCGCTCGACGGTCTTCAGCGTGGCGGCAGGATCGAATCGATCCATCATGACCACCGTGCCCCCGGCACAGATGCAGGCGAGCCCGATCTCGACGTCCGCCGCGACGTGGTTGATGGGGAAGTGGAGCAGCGCGCGCGTGGCCGTGCCGAGGGCGAGGCTCCGCACCTCCTCCAAGGCGCTGGCCAGAATGCTCCTGTGCGTGTGCAATACGCCTTTGGGCTTGCCGGTGGAGCCGGAAGTGTACATGAGCAGGGCCAGTTCGTCGGCGGACCGCCCGGCGCCGCGTTCTGCGAGCAGCGCGTCCAGTTGGGGCCGCGGCTGCGCAACGAAGTCGGCGAAACAGTTCGTGCCGGCCACGCTGGCGCCGATAATGAGGATCTCCCGGAGGCAGTCGAGTTCGCGCACGATGGCCTCCCCGGCGGCCACCAGATCGTTGCCGAGATACTCGTGCAGAGACACGAGCACCGTCGGCCTGCAATCGCCCAGGATGTAGCGGATCTCATCGACGGTAAGCTTCGGAGATAATCCGACCCAGACGGCGCCGATGCGGTTCGCCGCCATGAAAACCACCGGAAACTCGAGCCGCGCCATGGCGATCATGGCGACACGGTCGCCCGGCTGGACGCCGATGTCGAGAAGGGCCTTGGCCGTGTCGTCGACGCGCGACTTGAACGCCGCCCACGTCAGGCGCTCATCGCCGAACACCATACACTCCGCTTCCGGACGCTCCCGCGCCCACTTCTCGACGTAATGCCAGGAGAGAGACAGATCACTCCATTCCATCCGCTCCAGCGCTCCTTCATCGCCTGCCGGCGCGGGCCGGCGCACGGTTCTGCAATCAGAGGGCATAGGTAGCGTACCCGTCTGTGATGGCCTTCTTCTCTTCCGCGTTCAGGACATCGAAAAACAAGCGCCCGGTATCGCCCGTCTGCTCACGGCCCAAGACGCGCACGGTGATCGGAGTTCCGGGTAGCACCAGGCCGGTGAACTCGCAGGCCAACGAACGCAACCGGTTCGGATCGCCGTCGAGCTCGCGGTTCGTGAGTTCGCGCACCGCCAGCGACAAGGTGGCCGTCCCCTGGAGAATCGTGCGGGGCAGCCCCACCGAACGGGCGAAGCGTTTGGACGTGTGGATCGGGAAATGGAGGCCGCCGCATCCGTCAAAGACATGGGCAGCGAGCGGATCGATGTGAATCGGCACTTCCCACAACGGCGAGCCGTCGGGCTCGAATGAAGGCACCTCCGGGAGATTCTCCTCGCCAGTCGCTTCCCCTGCGCAACGGACCCGGCGCAGGAAAGCGCCGACATACTCGGTGAACACCGGGGCCCCGGCCTCGTCGACTGCGTCGAACCGAATGGCCAGGAGGGTGCCCCCGCGCCGCGGCGCAATCGCTACTGCTT
>JAFGTL010000752.1 GCA_016934125.1 Candidatus Hydrogenedentota bacterium | reverse complement strand
GGCATCTCGTGGGAGAGCTCCTCGCCGCTGCACGACGCCAGCGTCACCATGCCCTCGGACGCCCGTTCGAGTTCGGCGATGGCATGGTCGCTCATCGTCTCCGTGGCGCGGCCCGTGCCGCTGTGGCACGCGTCCAGAATGAGGATCTTCTTGCGCGCCGGCGTGTCCTCGAGCACTTTCTCCAACTGGGCGAACGGGAAACCGGTGAACGCGACGTTGCTGAGAGAGGCGTCGCTTGGGAGCAGGTACAGCGCCCCGCCGTCCGTGGTCCCGTGGCCGGCGAAGTACACCAGGACCGTGTCCTCCTCGGCCACCAGGGCCAAGCGGCTGGTGAGGAACCGCATCATGTTCGCGCGGGTCGGTGCACGGGCCTCGCCCTCCGTGTCCGCCAGAAGCAGGACGTTCCGTTCGGGGAAGCCGTCCGGCATGGCGATGAGCATCTGGGTGATAGCCCGGGCATCATTGACGGCTTTGGGCAGATCGCTGATGCCGGCATCTTGATAATCCCCTACCCCGACAACCAGTGCCCATTTCTGCGGGGCCGTTGGCGTGCTTGCGGACAACGCCGCCCCCGAGAGCCCGCGCTCTTGGGCCCAGGCCCCCAAGGCGACACATGCAAGAGCGATTGCAGGCAATAACTTCCTCACAGCACTACCCATCCTTCCCCTGCTTCGCGATCCAGTGCCCCCCCTGGCCGGGAGCCCTCGATAAGACTAGCATGGCTGGAGCCAAAGGGGAACCGAAATCTACGGGGGAACAGTACATCATCCCCTTTGGGGGGGAGGGGAATCGAGCGGACCACAATACCCAATTCTCTCCTCCGGGCCCTTCTGGCCGGGCCTGCGTCTTCTCAGAAACCGCCCCGGGAATTAAAGGAATTAAAGGGAATTAAAGGGACACAATACTTAATTCGTCTCTCTGCGGCCTTCCTGGCCCAGGCTTGCGCTTTCTCAGCAAACGCCCCAAGGTTTCTTCGAGATGGAACAGGAAGGCGGGCATGCGCCGGTTGCCGCGCTGGGTGATATGGTGCGGCATTCCGGGCGATACGATGCGCGCAAGCCGTAACATGCAAACAGGATAGCACGAACAGACCCGGAATTCAAGAATTGAGTATTGTGTCCCTTTAATTCCCCAATTCCCTTAATTCCCCATTGACGGCGCCGGCAGGCAGGGCTACAATCATGGCAGACGAGTCTGCGAGGGGCGCAGGCGGTTTCATCTGGGGGATCTCGGCCGAAAGGGGGCTTTCATGATGCGAGTAGTAGGTTCTGTGTTGATGCTCTTGCTTCCCGTTGTCAGTGCGATGGCAGCGGAGGGCGCTTCAGGCAGTGGGGAGAAAGCGCCGCCACTGCGCCCGGAATTCCGCCATCTCCGGGAAGATCTCGATTTCCGGCCCGTTGAGCGCATCACGGACGCGTTTCCGCTCTCGGATCAGGCGAACAAGGCGGGATGGAAGCCGTTCGCCCCGATGACGGATGAGTTCGAGGGCGACGCGTTGGACGAGTCGAAATGGTGGGACCACAACCCCGATTGGCTGGGAAGGCAGCCGGCCTTGTTTTGCCCGGGTAACGTGGCGGTGAAGGACGGCAAGCTCCATCTCACCATGAAGAAGGAAGAGGCGCCGGAGATGCCCAAGGGGTATCACACGTACACCTCGGCCGCCGTAAAGAGCAAGACCACCACGCTTTACGGCTACTATGAGATCAAAGCCCGTGCCATGGATTCGGCGGGGTCGAGCGCGTTCTGGTTCTACAACAACGCGCCGGAGCGCTGGACGGAAATCGACGTGTTCGAGATCGGGTGTTCCCCGAAATTCAAGGAGCGGTGCTTCATGACGGTGCACGTGTTTCACACGCCGGACGAGCACAAGCACTGGGCGCGGGGCGGGAATCTCATGGCGCCCCGTTCGCTGGCCAAGGACTATCACGTGTATGGTCTCGAGTGGGATAAGGATGTCCTTCGGTATTACTTCGACGGCGTTCTTGTGCGAGAAGGCAACAACACGCACTGGCACCAGCCGTTGCACATGAACTTCGACAGTGAGACCTTCCCGGATTGGTTCGGGCTGCCCGAGGACAAGGATCTTCCGTCGACCTTCAGCATCGAATACGTCCGGGCGTGGAAGCGCGAGTAGTCGGCAGGATGGTTGTCTCCGTGGCTGCGGATCTGGCCGCCCGTCTGATTCCTCGAGAAGCTCCGGTTCGAGCGGAGGTTGGCGTCCTTGTGGCGTAAGAAGCCCCGGGGATAAGCGCGCCTGCCTGTTGACAGCCCCTTTTGCGTAGCTGCAATGTAGCCATGAGTGAGCTCCGCTTCGTCTGGGATCCGAAGAAGGCCCGGGCCAACCTGAAGAGGCATGGCGTCGCCTTCGAGGAAGCACGGTCGGTGTTCTACGACGAATACGCGGTCGAGTTCTACGATGACGAGCATTCGGAATGAGAAGATCGCTTGCTCCTCCTGGGCTTGGCCCATCGATTACGCCTCCTTTTGGTCTGTCACTGCTACCGCGAAGAAGAAGGCGCCATCCGGATCGTGTCCGCGCGCAGGGCGACACGGGCCGAACCCGAGCATTATCGGAGAATCGAGAATGAAAGCAGAATACGATCTCGCCAAGATGAAGTCCCGGAAGAACCCCTACGCTAAGCGGCTCAAGAAGCAGATCACGCTTCGGCTGGATCCCGAGGTCATTGAGTACTTCAAGCAGAAGTCGGCGGAAAACGGAATCCCGTATCAAACGCTGATCAACCTGTATCTTCAGGATTGCCGCAACACCGGCCGCGAACTGAAGATGTCATGTGTCTCTCGATGCGCAATCTGCCGCCGAGTCTCCCAAGGGTGATACAATCGTGCCTCGTCAGAGACTGCCCATCTGAAAGGGCCGGCACCCATGGACAGCGCCCGCGCTGGACGAAATGCTGAGTTCGCACGGCGCGGTGATGAACCGTTCGTGTGGAGGGCGACGACATGAACTCGAGTTCCCCCACCGCCAGAATCGTAACGGCGTTTGTTGGGCTGCTCACCGTGGCGGGCGTCTGTGGGGCAGCGGAACCACCGCCGCCGCGGAGTCGCGCCGAAGTCGAGGCGGTTCTGGCCAAAGCGCCCCGCGCCGATGCAGAAGAGCCCGGGCCGTTGAACGTGGTGTTGCTTGCGGACGCAAAAGATCACAACAACGACGCATACGCCCACGACTATCCCTTGTGGCAGAAGCGATGGGAACTGCTCTTCGGAGGGGCCGCGTGCTCGGCGGAGAAGCAGGCCAACCTGTTCGGCCCGGCGCGGGGCGACGAGGAGGCCCTCCGGGGCGCGCCGAACGTGCGCGTTACCACGGCCTGGCACTGGCCGACGGCCCAGCAGTTCGCCGACGCAGACGTCATCCTCGCCTTCTGCTACCTGGACTGGAACGACGAGCGGTTCGCGCAGATGCGCGACTACCTCGAGCGGGGCGGTGGCCTCGTGGTCGTGCACCCGGCGAGTTGGACGCGCAAAAAGGACTACGCCCCACGCGCTGCCGAACTGCTGGGGATCGGCGGCTACCGCGAGTTCCGGCACGGGCCGGTGGACGTGAAGATCGTCAAGCCGCAGCATCCCCTGTGCGTGGGGTTGCCGGAAGTAATCCGCCTTGACGACGAAACCTACTGGCCGCCGGCGCCCATGGCGGACGGCGTCGAGGTGCTGGCCACTTCGGACGAGATCATCGACGACGAGGGCCACACGGCCCCGCAGCCCGTGTTCTGGACGTACACCGTTGGCGAAGGCCGCGTCGCCGGGTGCCAACCGGGGCACTTCACGTGGACGTTCGACGATCCCTATTTCAGAATCATGGTGTTGCGGGGCGCGGCCTGGGCGGCCGGCGAGTCGCCCTATCGATTCGATGCCCTCGTCTTGCGCGACGCCCGCGTCGCGGACTGATGCGGCCATTGGCGAACCGCGAGAAGCCAGGGAAACGTAGGCATGAACTACGGGGTTCCAGAAATCGCGCGATGCTTCGCTTTCGACTGCCTCTCGCGGGTGGGCGGCGCCGTTCAGGTGTGAACAACGACTCGAGGGAAAGGAAACCCGGCATGCGCTTCTGCTTTGGCCTGTTCTTTTCATCCGCCGTCGTCTTGCTGACCGCAGGCCTCGCCCTGGGCTCAGAAGTGGAGCCGGCAAACCTCCGCTGCGATGGCCGGATCACCCCGCTCGCCGTCGATGATCCGGCGCCGCTGCTTTCGTGGTGTGTGGCGGCGGAGGCGCGCGGCGCGGCTCAACACGACTATCGGATTCTCGCCGCGTCCGACACGGCCCTGCTGGCGGAGGGCAAGGCCGACCTCTGGGACTCGGGCAGAGTGGCCTCGTCGGCACAACGGGCGCGCTATGCTGGACGCCCCTTGGCCTCGGGGCAACGCCTATTCTGGTCGGTCGGGCTTTGGGATGGCGCCGGACAGGCTTCGGCGTGGAGCCCGCCCGCCGAGTGGACGATGGGCCTCCTTGCGCCTGAGGAATGGCAGGCTCGATGGGTGGCGGGGCCCGAGTCGCCGCCCATATTCGACGGGGCGCAGTGGATCTGGACGGCAGACGGCGCGGAGGGGAATGCGCCCCCGGGCGTCCGGGCCTTCCGGCGCACTTTTGAGGCCTTGGGCGATGTCGCGTCGGCCACCGTGGCGATCACGGCCGATAACGCCTTCAAGCTCTTCGTGAACGGCCGTGAGATCGGGACGGGGAATCGGTGGGAGGAGGCCTACACCTTTGACGTCGCGAAGAGCCTTCACAAGGGGACGAATGTGATCGCCGTCGAAGCAAGCAACGGTGCGGAGCAGGCCAACCCCGCCGGGCTCATCGCCAAACTCAGCATTCGATCCAGCGATGGAGTGGAGACGGTGGTAACGACGGATCGGAATTGGCGGTGCATGGACAACGCACCCATCGGGTGGCACACGCCAGGATTCGACGATGCGCAATGGTGGGAAGCGAACGCCCTCGGCCCCTACGGCATCGAGCCCTGGGGCCGCAAGGCCGTGGCACGCGAGCGCGCCCTCCCCATGCTGCGCAAGGCGTTCACCCCGGCCCGCAAACCCATCAAGCACGCCGTCGCCTACGTGTGTGGCCTCGGGCATTTCGAGCTCTCGGTGAACGGGCAAAAGGCCGGCGAGCACTTCCTCGATCCGGGCTGGACCAACTACCGTAAAACCTGCCTCTACGTCGCCTCTGACGTGACCGGCCAACTGTGCGAGGGGGAGAACGTGCTCGGCGTGATGCTCGGCAACGGCATGTACAACGTTGTCGGCGGGCGTTACACCAAGTTCACGGGAAGCTTCGGACCGCCTAAGTTCATCCTCCATCTGCGAATCGACTACGGCGACGGCACGTCCGAGCGGATTGTCTCGGACGCATCGTGGAAGGCCGCTCCCAGCCCCGTAACCTTCAGTTGCATGTACGGCGGCGAAGATTACGACGCGCGCCTCGAGCAACCCGGCTGGGACAGGCCCGGCTTCGATGACACGGCATGGACGCCGGCGCGTGTCGTCCAAGGGCCTGGCGGCGTGCTGCGCGCGCAGGTTGCGCCCCCCCTCAAAGTCGTACGCACCCTTTCACCCGCAACAACCCAGCACACCGGCCCGGGTGAATACGCCTTCGACATGGGCGAGAATCTCTCCGCGCGTCCCGTCGTCACGGTGAAGGGCTCGGCAGGCGACACGATCATTCTTCGCGTCGGCGAACTGCCCGGCAAGCCCTGGGAAAACCATTCCTACACCTACACGCTGCGGGGATCCGGCCGGGAAACGTTCCGCCCCCTCTTCACCTACTTCGGATTCCAGTACATTTTCGTGAGCGGCGCCGATCTTCCGGATGACGCAGAACCCGGCAGCACACGCCCGATCCTCTTGAGCGTGAAGTCCGAATTCGTCACGAGCGCCTCACCCGCCGTGGGTTCCTTCTCTGCAAGCAACGCCCTGCTCAACGACATCAACGACATGGTCGATCGCTCGGTGCGGAGCAATCTCCAGAGCGTTCTCACCGACTGCCCGCACCGCGAGAAACTCGGCTGGCTCGAAGTGTCGCACCTCATGGGGCCCTCCATCCTCTACCACTACGACGCCCACGGCCTCTATCGCAAGATCTGCCGCGACACCACCGAGGCGCAATGGGATAACGGCATGGTGCCCGACATCGCCCCGGAGTACACCCGGTTCCACGGCGGATTCCTCGAGTCCGCCGAGTGGGGGAGCGCGTGCGTACAGAATCCCTGGCTCCTCTACCGCTGGTATGGCGACACCGACATTCTCGAACGGCAATACGACACCATGGCCAAATACACCCGCTACCTTGCCACCACCCGCAACGCCCACGGCCTCGCCAAGGCCGGCCTGGGCGACTGGTACGACTGGACGCCCGAGCACGGCCACGCCGGCGCATCCCAGTTGACGCCCGGCGAACTCCCCGCCACCGCCATGCTGTTCGACAACGCGTCCATTCTGGGCCGCGTGGCCAGGTTGCTCAAACGCGAGGACGACGCGCGGGCGTTCGATGCGCTGGCCGAAGAGGTGCGCGCCGACTTCATCGCCGCGTACTACGACTCCGCCAGACAGTCGGTGGCCACCGGAAGCCAGGCCGCCCTCGCCGTAGGGCTCTATTTCGGCCTCGTGCCCGAGGACGCCCGCGACGCGGTATGTGCCACACTGATCGAGAACCTCGAGGAGGCCCAATTCAAACCCAGCACCGGCGAAGTCTGCTTCCGCTACCTGCTCCAGGCCCTCGCCCGGGCCGGACGCTCCGACGTCGTCTACCGCATCATCGCTCGCACCGATTGCCCCGGCTACGGATGGATGCTGCGCGAATACGGACTCAGAACCCTCTCCGAACGCTGGGACCGCCCGGGAAGCTCCCTCAACCACTGCATGTTCGGCCACGTGCAGGAGTGGTTTCAGGGCGATTTGCTGGGCATCCGCCAGGCGGATGACAGCGTCGGCTTCCAGCGCCCCCGGATTGCACCCACACCCGTCGAGGGTATCACCCAGGCCAAAGGCCACTTCGACAGCCCCCGCGGCCGCATCGCAGTCGCGTGGGAAAAGACCGGCAAGATCTTCGAACTACGCATCGAGATCCCCGGCAACACCATCGCAGAAGTCGTGCTGCCCGTAGCCCCCGCTACCCCTGTCATCGAGTCCGGAAAACCCCTCGACCAAGTCCCCGGCATCGCCAACATTCAACCCATTGACGGCAAGCGCGCCCTGGCGGTCGGTGCGGGCCGCTACCACTTCCAGTGCCACATAGGGAACTAACCCATCTTCCGCAGTTACGCCACGTGAAGGTGGTATTTCCTAGGAAACGATGGCATTGGGGTCTGTTTTCTCCACTACATTTCAGATCGACTTTGGCTTGTTGGGCAGG
>JAFGTL010000751.1 GCA_016934125.1 Candidatus Hydrogenedentota bacterium | reverse complement strand
TGGTGTATATGCTATTATACACCAAAAGGCGGCAAACTCACCACTTCTTGCTAAAACCCTCGCTCGTGACGCAGGCCCAAGGTGGCGTGTGAAATTGACTTAGTCGTCTCGGGGTTGGTATACTCACCCCTTGTCTTGACCATGCGGAAACGGGCGCAGTCCGGTGCGCTCCAGGGCCGGTTGCGGCACCGGGCGTCCGGGCGGGCGGCTGTGCGCCGTTGGGTTGTTGCTGGGGCGTCGCCAAGTGGTAAGGCATCGGCCTTTGGCGCCGACATTCGTAGGTTCGAATCCTACCGCCCCAGCCATCGTGAAACTTGAAACCGGGGAGGCCGAGGTGGCCTACGCAAAGAGTTTGAAGCTGTTCTGCGGCAACGCGTCGCGAGCGTTGACCGCGGGCATTTGTGCGCACCTGGGTATGAAGCAGGGCGAGGCGCGTGTCACCCGGTTCAGTAACGGCGAAGTCCGCGTTCAGATCGGCGAGAACATCCGCGGCAGCGACGTGTTTCTCATTAACAGCACGTCGCCGCCCGTGAACGATCACCTCGTCGAGTTGTTGATTCTGGTTGACGCGGCCAAGCGGGCCTCCGCGCAGCGGGTGACGGCGGTCTTGCCGCATTTCGGATACGCCCGGCAGGATCGCAAGGATCGCCCGCGGGTGCCCATTACGGCCAAGCTGGTGTCGAATCTGCTCGTGGCTGCGGGCGTGGATCGGGTGTTGACGCTCGATCTCCACTGCGGCCAGATCCAGGGCTTTTTTGATATCCCGCTCGATCACCTGAGCGGCGATGTGGTGTTCGTGAACCACATCCTGAGCCGGGGGTTCGACAACCTCGTCGTCGTGTCGCCGGACACGGGAAGTGTCGGGCGCGTCCGTGAGTTTGCCGGCCGCCTCGATGTGCCCCTTGCCATCGTGGACAAGCGGCGGCCCAAGGCGAACGTCGCCGAGGTCATGAACGTGATCGGCGACGTCAACGGCCGGCGCGCCCTCATCTTCGACGACATGATCGACACCGCGGGCACCCTCGTAAAGGCGGCCCAGGCCCTCAAGGACCGGGGCGCCGTCGAGGTGGCCGCTTGTGCCACCCACGCGTTGTTCAGTGGCACCGCGGTGCAGCGGATCAACGACTCCGTCCTGACGGAGGTGCTGGTGACCGACTCGATTGCGCTGTCTGCGGAAGCGGCGGCGTGCGATCGGATACGCGTGCTGTCGATTGCGCCCCTCGTCGGGGAGGCAATCCGGCGGATTCACGAAGAGGAATCCGTCAGCAGCCTGTTTGTGTAGAGGCCATCGGACGGGCTCGGCCCCGGAGGCCGGATCGTCCGTGCGCGGCGCACTGGGCGTGGCCCTGTGCCGAGCCGCGGGGAAGAACATTCTATCTTCTGTGGAGGTTAAGCGACCATGGAACTGCAACAACTGAAAGCAAAAGCCCGGGAAGCCATCGGCGGGAGCGCGGCCAAACGGTTCCGGGAGGCGGGGGAGTTGCCGGCCGTACTGTACGGCGGCGAGGGCGAGGCCCTGAGCCTGTTAGTGAACGGGCGCGAGTTCACCCATCTGGTGCATGGCCGCGGCGGTGAACACGCCATCGTTCAGATTGAGGTGGACGGGCATCCCGAACTCAACAGTCCCGCCCTGCTGAAGGCGGTGCAGCACCATCCCGTCCGGGGCACGATCCTGCACGCGGACTTCCTCCGGATCCGGCTCGATGAACGCATCGCGACGCTCGTGCCGGTGGCGTTGACGGGCCAGCCGATCGGCGTCACGCTGGGCGGCCTCCTCGACCACCAGCTCCGCGAGGTCGAGGTCGAGTGTCTCGCCCTCGAGGTGCCCGACGAACTCACCATCGACGTGTCCGGCCTCGAGATCGGCGGCAGCATCCACGTCCGCGACTTGTCCGCGCCAGACGGGGTCGACATCCTCACCGATCCGGAGCGGGTGATTGCCGCGGTTCATGCGCCGCGGGTTCAGGAAGAGGTGGCCGCGGTCGAGGGCGAGGAAGAGGAAGGCGAGGCGGCTGAAGGGGCCGAGCCCGGCGCCGCCGACGAGTCCGAGTCTTCGGGCAAGGACGAGTAGTCCGGAACGGGAACACCAGAGGGCAGCGTGAAGGTCATCGTGGGATTAGGGAACCCAGGCCCGCGGTATCGCAACACGCGGCACAACCTCGGGTTCCGCGTGCTGGACTGCCTGGCCGGGCGGCTCGGCGCGGGGTTCTCGCGCGAGAAGTACGGCGGGCTCATGGCCGAGGCGGCGTGCGACGGGCAGCGGCTGCTGCTTCTGAAGCCCTTGACGTTTATGAACAACAGCGGCGTCGCGGTGGCCCAGGCGGCCCGGAACAACGTGCACGGCCCCGACGACCTGCTGGTGGTCGTTGACGACGTGGATCTGCCGTTGGGCCGTGTGCGGCTCCGGGCCCGGGGGAGCGCGGGCGGCCACAACGGGTTGAAATCGGTGATCGAGCATCTCGGCACGCGCGAATTCGCGCGACTGCGCATGGGCGTGGGAAAGGATGCCGGGCCCGGGGAGCTGATCGACCACGTGCTGGGAACGTTCCAGCCCGAAGAATGGCCGGTGGTCGATCGGATGGTGGAGCAGGCGGCCGACGTGGCCCAGCGGTTCGTGGCGGTGGGCGTCGAGGCGGCCATGAGCGAGTGCAACGCCCCGGCGGCCGGCGAGTCCGATGGCGGAAATGAAGCGTGACCGCCCCGGCGGCGGGCATGGAGACGGAATGAAACACACGATCAGCGTTCTCGTCGAGAACCACTTTGGCGTGCTCGCGCGCGTATCGAGCATGTTCAGCGCCCGGGGATACAACATCGACAGCCTGTGCGTCGGCGAGACGGAAGATCCGGCGGTGTCGCGCATGACGGTGGTGGTGCCCGGGGACGATCGGGTGCTGGAGCAGATCGAGAAGCAGCTCAACAAGCTGATCGAAGTCATCGAGATCGTCGATCTGACGCAGGAAGACTATGTGGAGCGCGAACTCGTCATGGTGAAGGTGTCGGCGACGAACTCGGTGCGGACCGAGGTGTTGGAGGTCGCGAACATATTCCGGGCGAAGGTGGTGGATCTCGCCAAGGACGCGATCGTTGTGGAAGTGACGGGAACCGAGGGCAAGGTGCAAGCGTTCATAGACATGATGCGGCCATTCGGGATCAGGGAACTGGTGCGGACGGGCCGGATCGCCATTGCGCGTTCGCCGAAATAACGCTGGAGGGCTTCAGATCATGGCCAAGATTTACTACGAGAAGGACGCCGACCTGAGTGTTCTGGAAGGCAAGACAGTCAGCATCATCGGGTTCGGGAGCCAGGGGCATGCCCACGCGCAGAACCTGCGCGACAGCGGCGTCAACGTGGTGGCGGGCGAACTGCTCCGCGATGACAACCCCAACTACAAGGCCGCGGTCGAGGCCGGGTTCGAGGTGATGACGGCCGCCGACGCGGCCAAGCGCGGCGACATCATCGTCCTGCTCGTTCCCGACACGGTGCAGAAGATCGTGTACGAGAAGGAGATCAAGGACAACCTGGAGCCGGGCAACTCGCTCATGTTCGCCCACGGCTTCAACATCCACTTCAAGTGCATCGAACCGTCGCCCGAGACGGACGTGTTCATGATCGCGCCGAAAGGCCCCGGCCACCTCGTGCGCGATGAGTACGTGAAGGGCGCCGGCGTGCCGTGCCTCGTCGCCATCCACCAGGACGCCACCGGCGACGCCCTGACCAAGGCGCTGGCTTACGGGTGCGCGTTGGGCGGCGGCCGCGGCGGCATCATCGAGACCACGTTCAAGGAAGAGACGGAAACCGATCTGTTCGGCGAGCAGACGGTGCTGTGCGGCGGCAGCGCCGCGCTGATCAAGGCCGGATTCGAGGTGCTCGTCGAGGCCGGCTACCAGCCCGAGATCGCCTACTTCGAGGTGATGCACGAGTTGAAACTGATCGTCGACCTCTACTACCGGGGCGGTTTGGCCTTCATGAACTACTCGGTGAGCGACACCGCCGAGTACGGCGGGCTCAGCGTCGGCCCGAGGATCATCACGGAGGACACCAAGAACGCGATGCGCACCGCGCTGAAGCGGATTCAGAACGGTGAGTTCGCCAAGGAATGGCTCGAGGAATACGCGTCGGGCGGCGCAACCTTCCAGAAGCTCCGCGACGCGGACGCGGCGCACCCCGTCGAGAAGGTCGGCGCCGATCTCCGAAAGATGATGACTTGGATCCAGTGAACCTGGGCCGCGGGACTCCCCGCGGCCTTTTTCGTTAAGAGCCCGGTGTCCCCCGGCCCGTGCCCGGGGGCCGGGTTCGCGGACATGCGTGGGGTGGGCGCCAGGCCGCCCACGCGGAGGTCAAGAGGATTGAGAACACTGCTGCGCCTTCAGGACCTCGACCTGCAGATTGAGGCGTGCAAAGCGCGCGAACTCGAGATCCCGATGCAGAAGGGGAAGTTCGAGGTACAGAGACGGCGGCTGGCGGACGAGCTCAAGCACCGCGAGGAGGTGTGTCAGCGCCTCCAGATCGAGCAACGCGAGTGCGAGAGCGAGGTCAGTCAGAAGCAGGCGCTGATCGAGAAATACGATCAGCAACTGTTCGCCATCAAGAAGAACGAGGAATACCAGGCCCTCCTTCACGAGATCGACGCACTCAAGAAGCAGATCGCCACCCACGAGGAACGAGAGCTTGCGCTCCTGGTGGAACTGGACGACGTGAAGGCGCGCCTCGACGAAGACCGGCAGCGGATCGATGTGGAACTGAAGGAGATCGATCGGCAATGCGCTGAGATCGACGCCGAGTTGTCCGAGGCGGTCAAGCACCGGAAGATGATGGAAGAACAGCGCAAGCCACTGGCCGCTCAGGTGGATGGCGATCTCCTCGGGAGGTACAAGCGGATCCGGCAGAGCAAGAAGACGGGGCCCGCGGTGGTCGCCTTGCGCGGCGAGATCTGCACCGGGTGCAACATGAGCGTGCTGGCGCAGATCGTGAACGAGGTGCTCGCGGGCAAGGTGCACGCGTGCCCGACCTGCGGGCGGCTCCTGTACGAGAAGTCGAATTTCGAGGACGCGGACGGCGCAAACGGGGGTGCGTTCGTTCAAGGCGGCGCAAGCCGGTAGACAGCGGCCGGCACGTAGCGGCAGCGCTGCCCAAGCGCCGCGCCGCGCGTGCAACGGCGCGTGAAGGTTGAAGGGCGGGTATGGCGTTTCTGAAACGGCGGCGGTTCATCTCAGTCATCGGGCGCAAGAGCGCCGTGCCTCCCGGCGTATGGATGAAGTGCGCCGGATGCAATCAACCCGTCATCCGCACCGAGGTCGGGGCCAACCAGTGGGTGTGCCCCCGCTGCAACTACCACCTCCGCATCACGGCCCGGCGCCGGATCCAGTACCTCGTCGATCCCGACTCGTTCCAGGAGACGCACGGCACCATCGTGTCCGCCGATCCGTTAGGATTCAGTGTGGATGAGGTGAACTACTCGTATCGCGAGCGCGTCAAGAAGGCCAAGGAGAAGACGGGCCTGAACGAGGCGATGATCACCGGATTCGGCCGCATCGAGAGCACCCGCACCGTGCTCGCACTCATGGACTTCTCGTTCCGGGGGGGCAGCATGGGCTCGGCCGTCGGCGAGAAGTTCTGCCGGGCCGTCGACGACGCCGTGCGCGAGCGGCTGCCCGTCGTCCTGTTTGCGGCATCCGGGGGCGCGCGCATGGAGGAAGGGCTGCTCAGCCTCGTGCAGATGGCCAAGACGGCCGACGCCGTCCGCCGCATCAACGAGGCCCGGCTGCCATACATTGCCGTGCTCACCGATCCGACCACGGGCGGCGTCTACGCGAGTTTCGCGAGCCTGGCCGACATCATCCTGGCGGAACCGGGCGCCCACATCGGATTCGCCGGGCCGCGCCTCATCGAGAGCGCGCTCAAAGTCGAACTGCCCGAGGGGTTTCAGTCGGCCGAATACCAGTTCCGGAACGGCTTCGTCGATCGGATCGTCAACCGAACCGAGTTGCGGCCGCTGCTGGGCAAACTGCTCCGGTACCTCAGCACGCCGTGAACCCACGCGACTACCTCGACGGCCTCCACGGCCGCGGCATCAAGTTCGGCCTCGACAACATCCGGTTCCTCCTCGATGCGGCCGGCCAGCCGCATACCCGGTTCCCCTGCGTCCACGTCGGAGGCACCAACGGCAAGGGCAGCGTCGTCGCCATGCTCCACGCCATGGCGCGCGCCGCCGGATACCGCGTCGCCCGGTTCACCAGCCCGCACCTCATCCGCCTCAACGAACGCATCGTCGTCGATGACGCCTGCATTGACGACGCGAGCCTCGACGGGCACCTCGCCGCCATCCGGCGGGACGCCCGGGCCATGGATCACGCCCCCACCTACTTCGAGGCGGTGACGGCCGCGGCCTTCCGCCAGTTCGCGGATGCGCATGTCGACCTCGCCCTCATCGAGGTGGGCATGGGCGGCCGGCACGACGCCACCAATGTGATCCTCCCCGAGGTCGCCGCGATCACGTCCATCGACTTCGAGCACATGCAGTACCTCGGCGATACGCTTGGCCAGATCGCCTCCGAAAAGGCCGGGATTCTCAAACCGGACGTGCCGGCCGTGGTCGCGGATCTGTGCCCGGAGGCGCGCGAGGTCGTGCTGGCACGTGCGGCCGAACTGGACTGCCCGGTGGCGGTGGCCGGCCGCGACTTCTCCTACGCGCTCACCGGCGGCCCCTTCGCCCGCGAATTCGCCTACGAAAGCGCGTCGTGCCGGCTCGGGCCGGTGCGGCTTGGCCTGAATGCCTCGTTCCAGGGCGAGAATGCGGCCATCGCCGTGGCGGTCGCGGAACGGCTCAGCGCGGCGTTCCCCCGGATCGATGCGGCCGCGATGGAGTCCGGCCTTCGCACGGCGCGCTGGCCGTGCCGGCTCGAGCGCGTCATCGAGTCGCCCCCCGTCATTGTCGATGTCGCCCACAACCCGGCGGGGGCGCGCAAACTCGCCGCGGAACTGCCCGAATGCGTGGTCGTGCTGGCCGTATCGGCCGACAAGGCGGCCGCCGGGATCATCGACGCGCTCCGGCCCATCGCCCGGCGCCTGATCCTGACGCAATACGCCTACGACCGCCGGATGCCCCTCGACGCGCTCTGTGCCGCGGCACAGGCGTCTCGCGCCGCCTATGAGCGGGCCGCCAGCCTGCCCGACGCCATCGCCCTCGGCCTCGAATCCGCCTCGGATGCCGTGCCGTTGCTCATCACCGGCTCGATCTTCACGGCCGGCGAGGCGCGCACTGTCCTCGCCGAGCGCTACGGCGCCCCCTTGCCGGCCTTCTGAGCCCGAAACGGGCGTGTGGCTGCCCCTCGGCGCTTTCCGCTGGCCGTTCTGGCCGATTTGCGCTAAGATGAAGGCCTGTGTACTGAATGGGTGCAATGGGGCCGTTCCCGTGGGCGGCGTTCCCTCAGAAGGAAAGGGGGATGATTCAATGAGCGGCAAATGTGCAGCGTTCGCATGGTTCGTCGTGGTAGTCCTGGCCGTATCGGTAGGCGTGATGGGATGCACCAAGGAGCCCGAGCCGCGCGATCAGCCGCCGGCACAGGCCGCGAGGCAGATGGCCAAGCCCGGCATCCCGGCCAAACCGCCGGCGCCCGCCCCGGCGCCCGCCCCGGTGCCGCCCCCGCCGCCGCCCGCCCCGGCTCCCGAAGAAGCCGCTGCCGGGCCGGAGTGGATCGTCCTGTTCAACGGGAGCGATCTCGCCGGCTGGCAGAATGCGCGGGATCCCCAGGCGGAGAACAAGTGGCTCGTCGAGGACGGCGTGCTGACGAATGTTGAGCACGGCAACGACATCGCAACCGTGGATCAATGGAAGGACTTCGACCTCCAGATCGAGTACAAGACCGTGCCCGAAGGCAACAGCGGGATCTATCTCCGCGGGCGGATCGAGATCCAAGTCTACGACAGCCACGGGAAAGAGGCGGTGGATGCGACGGATGCCGGGGCGATCTACGGCCAGTTCGCGCCCTTGGCGAACGCGGCCAAGCCGGCCGGCGAATGGAACCTCATCGAGGCGTCCTATCACGGCGATCGCCTCACCGTGAAGCTGAACGGCCAGCTCGTGCAGGACAAAACCCAGATCACCGAGCTAACCGGCGGCGCGCTGCCCGGCGGGGTAAACGATCCCGGGCCCCTCATGCTCCAGGGCGACCACGGCAAGGTGTGGTATCGCAACATCAAGATCCGGCCCGCCGCTGCCCCTGAGGAGGCGCCCCCTCCTGCGGAGGAAGCGCCGGCCCCTGCAGAGGGCGCCGCCCAGTAGGGCGAACGGCCCGCGTAAACCCTACTTGATCCGGATCCGGCCGTAGGAGAGCGTACCGCCGCTGGTGCTGTGGCCGAGCACGTCAATCGTGTTTGACGGCGCGTTGCCTGCACGGACGCCCGCCAGGCAGAAACTGCCGAACGGCGTCTTGAAGGGCACGCGGAGGGGCTCGGCGCGCTCCGGCTCCGGGAACACCTGGATGAGCGCGTTGTGCGGCTCGGGTGCGCCCAGGTATGCCAGGGCGAACACGCGGCCGTCAGGCGTCTCGTGGAACCGGGCGCATCCGGGGTGCCGTTCGGGCGGGACGAGGATCCGGCGCGCGGCGACGGCGCCGTTGCGGATCACCGCGAGGTAGAGGATGGGATCGAGCGAGCCGTCCGGGAAGAACTTGTCTCGCATGAGGGCGTTCTGCACCTCCTGTTCGGAGTAGAGCACCCAGGCCTCGCCAGCCGGGCCGATCCACATGTCCTGGTTGGTGATATGGCCGGCCGTCGCGTCCAGGTTGGCGATCTCGATGGGCTCGCCGAATCCCTGTGCAGTCAGATCGGGCGACCACGTGAAGTAGAGGATCCGGAACACGTAATCCCACTTCTGTTGCGTCTGCTCGAACTTGTAGGTGCGCCATTCCTCTACCGGCTCGACGATGTCGCCTACGGCCATGACATAGCCGGCGCGGTTCCGTAACGCCACCTGCGGATAGCAGGCGCGGATGGGGAACGAGACCACGCCGTTGCCGACGGTGTCGCCATCGCGGGAGAGCAGGCACCAGTGCTGGGCGCTGGTTTTCGCGTTGATGTTGAGCATGAGGAGCTCATCGCGCCCGGAGTCCGCGGCATATCCCCGATAGGAATGATCCGTGAAATACGTCTCGCCGGCCCACTCGGGCATGATCTGCTCGCCCGGAGAGTTCGGCGGGGCATCGAGCGAGAACCGCAGCAGATGGGGGAGACACGGCCCATATTTCGTGCCGGGCGGCTCCGTCGAGTCGTTGACGTAGAGGAAGAGGGATCCGTCCGAGGCCACGCCGAGGGAGGTGGGCTCCCGCTGGCGGTATCCTTCGGCCTCGGCGAGGGTAGCCCATCCCGCGTGCGTCCGCCGCAGGAGGCGCCAGCGCGTGTTGCACAGCGGCGGCACGCCCTCGCCTGTCTCCATCTGGCTCACCACGACATCTTCGCCCACGCGCGCGATGGACGTGCATCCATACGACCACAGCGGCCCGGATCCGTTGTTCGGGCTCACGTACGAGTAGACGTCCTCCTCGACCTCCACCATGACGGCCTCCTCGGGTGCGGCCGCACGGCACACGCCGCCCCCTGTCCATCCCAGGCCGATGCAGCCGGCCGCCACCCCCATCGCGAGCGCATAGCGTGTCATTCCTGCTCCCCTCCCGTTGGTCCATCCGCCCCCACGGGCCGGGCCGCGGGTGCGGGCTGCCCCTCGCCGGCCAGAATCGGCGCCAGCGCCTCGGCCACTCGGGCGTGGCCGGCCGCGGCCAGGTGTACGTGGTCGACGAAGAGCTCCGGCGCGGGCGCAACCTGCGCGCCAAGGTCGATCCACCGGATGCCGCCCTGTTCGAGCGCCTCGGCCACGCCCGCAGGCAGCGGCCGATTGAGCGGCGAGGGCGGCGTCGGCGACACCACGACCAGAAGCCCGGCCTTCCCGCGCAGTTCAGCCGCGAGCGCCGTCAATGCGTCCGTGTTACGCGCTACCCGCTCCGCCTCGGCGAGCGATTCCACCGGCTCGGCCACGGGCCCCGTCTCGAGCCAGTCCCACCCGAGCCGACGGTACGCCATCATGCGCACGAGGCCGCAGGCGGCGCCCAGGGCGAGCCGCGGCCGCCGCAGGGGATAGGCGAGGCTGTTTCCGGTGAGCCGGACGACGGGCGGCCGCGTGAAGTCGCCCGGGATCGTATAGACGAGCACCAGATCCGGCTCGAGTCCGCGCAGGTGGCGGCGGAACAAGGCCACCATCTGCGTCGGAGAGTAGCCGTTCACGCCCGCGTTCACGACCTCGACGCCATCGAGCCGGCCCTCGATAACCGACGTGAACAGGTGTTCCTGCCGCAGCCGGATGCCCCCCCACGTCACCGAGTCGCCCAGCACGAGGATCCGGCGGACGCCGTCGCGCTTCGTGGCGAGCGGCCGCGGATCGCGAACGCCCCATCGGTTGATCTCGATGGTGTTGCCCAAGTAGCGGACGCACTGATCCGGCTTGAGGCGAAACCCGGCGTCCGGATCGGCCTCGTATAGCACTGGCCGCGCCAGGCCGAGGGCGCGCAGTGCGGCCTCGAGCAGGATCAAGGTAGTCAGGGCGATGACGGCCGCCGACAGGAGCCGGCGCGCGGCCTTTCGTGCCCGGGTGCGCGGGTGTGCAGGCGTATCCACGGGCGTATTGTGGCGGTGGGGGCGGGCCGGATCAAGCGCGGCGCCAACGCCGGGCGCGCCAATGAAAAGGGCCCCCGGTGCGCGGGGGCCCTTCAGGTGAGCGTTGGTACGGGCTAGAACATTGCCGCGAACACGAGGGAGATGACGCACATCAACTTGATCAGGATGTTGATGGACGGGCCGACGGTGTCCTTGAGGGGATCGCCGACGGTGTCGCCGACCACGGCCGCCTTGTGGGCGTCCGAGTTCTTGCCGCCGAAGTGGCCTTCCTCGATGTACTTCTTGGCGTTGTCCATGGCGCCGCCCGAATTGGCCGTCTGGATGCCCAGCATGACGCCCGTGACGATGGCGCCGACGAGCATGCCGGCCAGGCCTGCCGCACCAAGCACGTAGCCGATGATGACGGGGAACACGATAGCCAGGAGGCCCGGCAGCATCATGCCCTGAATGGCGCCCTGGGTGGCGATGTCCACGCAGGTCACGCTGTCCGGGAAGACGCCCTCTTTGCCTTCTTTCAGGCCGGGCGTTTCGCGGAACTGGCGCCGCACTTCCATGATCATCTTGTCGGCGCACTTGCCCACGGCCCGGAACAGCATCGACGAGAACAGGAAGGGCATCATGCCGCCGATGAGGACACCGGCCAGGATTTTCGGGTTGAGAAGGCTGACGTCGCCCGGGCCAAGCTTGGCGGCGAGCATGAAGGCGCTCAGGAGGCCGATGGCCGCAAACGCCGCCGAGCCGATGGCGAATCCCTTGCCGATGGCGGCCGTCGTGTTGCCAACCGCGTCGAGGTTGTCGGTGATCTTGCGGACTTTGGGATCGAGGCCGGCCATTTCGGCGATGCCGCCGGCGTTGTCCGCGATGGGGCCGTACGAGTCCACGGCCACCACCATGCCCGTAGTGGCCAGCATGCCGAGGGCGGCGATGGCGACGCCGTAGACGCCGCAGCAGTAGTAAGCAGCGACTACAGAGATGGCGAGCACGAGCACGGGCAGCGCGGTGCTCTGCATGCCCACGGCCGTGCCGTCGGTGACGGCTATGGCGGGGCCGGTTTGGCAGCGCTCGGCGAGCTTACGCACGGGGCTGTACTTGCCGGAGGTGAAGTACTCGCTCACGAAACCGATGATGTTGCCCGACACAATGCCGAGGACACAGGCGAGGAAGGGCCCCCACCACTTGTACTCGTGGCCGTCCAGCGTGAAGGAGGATCCCTTGAGCTTCGCGTAGAGGCCGATGCCGACAATGGTTAAGGCCGCGCTGACGTACGTGCCCATCATCAGGGCGGACTGGGGATTGCTCTGAGCGAACTTCTTGACGTACATCACGCCGATGATGGAGGCGAAGATGCCGATGATGGCCACCGCGAAGGGGAAGGCCGTCGTATATCCGGATCCGCCCGAGGTCGCGATGATGGCGGCGATGGCCAGGCTCGCGATGATGGACTCGACGTAGGATTCGAGGAGGTCGGCGCCGAGGCCGGCCACGTCGCCCACGTTATCGCCCACGTTGTCGGCGATGACGGCCGGATTCCGGGGGTCATCCTCGGGAATGCCCGCCTCGACTTTACCCACGAGATCCGCGCCCATGTCGGCGCCCTTCGTGAAGATGCCGCCGCCGGAGCGCGCAAACAGGGCCACAAGTGAAGCGCCCATGGCGTAGCCGTTGACGATGGCCGGATCGCCGTTGAAGAGCTTGTACACGATGGCCAAGCCGAGCAGGGCGATGCCGACGACGCCGAGCCCCATGACCGCGCCGCCGCTGATGGCCACGTCGAGCGCGCCTTTGACGCCGCCCGACTCCGCCGCGGCGGTGGTGCGCGCATTGGCGCGTGTGGCGATGTTCATGCCGAGGAACCCGGCGAGGGCGCTGGCCAAGGCGCCGGCCAGGAACGCCACCGCGGTGGCCCAGCCGATACCGAAGGTGATGAACAGGGCGATGACCACGACGAAGATGAGCACGTAGCGGTACTCGCGCCGGAGAAACGCCCGGGCGCCCTTCTGGATCTCGCCGGACAGGCGGGCCATGGTTTCGTTGCCCTGCGGCTTGGACAAGACGTATTTGGCCAGATAGGCCACGAACGCCAGCGCGCACAGGCTTGCGAAGGTTGATACGTCCAGGAATCCTACAGTCATGACGCTGCTTCCCTTCGTCTGGCGGCAACGGCCGCCGCACAACCGCGGCGTTGCTACCGGACCTTGTTAGTCGCCCGCCCGAGCCGCTGGCCCTCATGGGCCAGCGCCTCCCGGGCGGCATTCTGTTCCGCTTCTTTCTTACTGGAGCCCACGCCCCGGCCCGAGGGCCGATCCCGGAGGAGGACTTCCACTTCAAACTCTTTGCGGTGGTCGGGCCCTTCGGAACGAACCACCTCGAACCGCGGCAGCCCGATCCGCTCGGCCTGGCAGAAATGCTGCAACCGCGATTTGTAGTCCCACACCGACTCGGCGGTCACCGCCTGCTCCACCTCGTCGCCGAACAACCGTATGACGAACGCCCGGGCGTACTCCCAGCCGCGATCCAAATACACCGCGCCGATCAGCGCCTCGAGGCAGTCGGCCAGCAGGGCGGCCCGCTGGCGGCCCCCGGAGAGTTCCTCGCCCTTCCCGAGCCGAATGGCGCCGGCGATATCCAGGCCCTTCGCCACCTTGGCCAGGCACTTGCGATTCACCAGGCCGGCGCGCATTCTGCTGTATTCGCCCGGGGTCCGATCCGGGGCCCGTTCGAGCAGTTCGTGGGCGATCGCCAGCCCGAGGGCCGCGTCGCCGAGGAACTCGAGCGTTTCATAGTCGCGGGCCGGCTGGCTCGTCTCACACCCGATCGAGGCATGCGTCAGGGCGCGATCCACCAGCTCGACATTCCGAATTCGAAGGGCGAGCCGATCGAGGAGCGCGTGCAGTTCCTGGGCCCGTTCGCGGTCGTCACTCATACCTTACTGAAGACAAGCGTCGAGTTGTGGCCCCCAAATCCTAGCGAGTTTGACAGGGCGATTGCAACGTCGCGCCGTTGCGCCTTGTGAGCGACGAGATTGACGGGACACTCGGGATCGGGTGTGTCGTAGTTGATCGACGGCGGCACGATTCCATCGCGGATGCTGAGCAGGCACACAATGGCCTCGACGGAACCGGCCGCGCCGAGCTGATGGCCGAGGACGGACTTGGTCGAACTCACCGGCGGCATGGCGTCGCCGAACACCTGGACGAGCGCGGCCGCCTCGGCCACGTCGTTCAGCTGGGTGCTCGTGCCGTGGGCGTTGAAGTAATCCACGTCGGCGGGAGTGATGCCGGCGTGCTCCATGGCGCCGCGCATGGCGGCCACCGCGCCCGAGCCGTCGGGCCGCGGCGCCGTGATGTGGTAGGCGTCGCAGGTTTCCGCGTATCCGGCCAGGCGGCCCAGCACGGCCGCGCCACGCGCCCGGGCATGGGCCTCGGACTCGAGCACCACGATACCGGCCCCCTCGCTCATGATGAAGCCGTCGCGATCCGCGTCGAAGGGACGGCTGGCCCGTTCGGGCTCGTCGTTCCGGCGGGAGAGGGCGCGCATCGCGCAGAAGCCCGCCATGGCGAACGGAGTCAGCGAGGCCTCGGTGCCCCCGGCCACCATGACGTCGGCCTGGCCGGCCAGGATGGCCGTGGCAGCGTCCGAAATGCTCTGGGCGCCGGTGGAACAGGCGGACACAACGGCCTTGTTCGGGCCGCGCAGGCCGAGGCGGATGGCCACGTCGGCCCCGGCGATGTTTGTGAGCATCTTGGGCACCGTCAACGGCGACACCCGCCGCGGGCCCTGATCGAGGAACCGGGCGAATTCGGCCTGGCAGGATACGAACCCGCCGATACCGCTGCCGATGACGACGCCGCACCGGCCGGAGTCTTCCTGTTCGATGTCCAGGCCGCTCTGTGCCCACGCCTGATCGGCCGCCGACATGGCGAACAGGGCATAGCGATCGCGCCGGCGCACGTCCTTGTCCGACAAATCAGCCGGGTAACGGGCCTCGCACTGCCCCGCGATGCACGACGTCAACTGGGCTTCTTCGAACTCGGCGACGAGCCGCACGCCGGACTGGCCGGCGCACAGGTTCTTCCAGAAGGTCTCGATATCGTTCCCGACGGGGGACACGACCCCCATGCCGGTTACCACCACATCAGTAGCCATGGAACCCCACGTTATTGAACACCCAGCCCGCAGAACAGGAACGGCCGCGTTTTCCGTCCCCGGCCGAAGCCCGGCGTCGGCCATGTGCCTGCGTCAGTGCCTGTTCTGCGGGCTGGGTGCCGGTGCGCATCCGGCGCACCACTGCTTTCTATCAAAAACCCGCCACGGCCGCATGGGGCCGCGAGGGCTGGACGAAACTAGAGCTTGGACTCGATGTACTTCACAGCATCTCCAACGGTTTGAATGTCGTTCGCTTCGTCGTCGATGTCGATGTTGTACTCTTCTTCGAGCGCCATCAACAACTCCGTGAGGTCCAGGGAATCCGCACCCAAGTCATCGATAAAGCGTGCTTCCATCGTGACCTCTTCCGGCTTACGGTCGAGCTTCTCGACAACGATGTTCTTCACGATCTCAGCGACGTTGTTCTCCGCCATCCACTTCACCTCCTTAACAGACAGAATTCTACATCGTCCCCGAACCGGAGCCGCCTGAACACACGGAGACAGCATCCGGCAAGAAGAAAGCCGATTATATCAGAGCCGGGACTCGAATTCTACACCACCTGAGCCACCTTGAGCCCGGCCCGCCCGGAGCCCGCGCCGGGCCGGCGCGGGTTTGCCCTGAGTCAGCCATATGTGTATCGTATGGCGCCCATGGGAAAACACACACTGCGATTCAAGTGCCATC
>JAFGTL010000750.1 GCA_016934125.1 Candidatus Hydrogenedentota bacterium | reverse complement strand
GTGGCCGCGGGCGCACGCACGGGCCTGGCCGCCGTCGTCACGGGCATCTGTTTCGTAGCCGCCATCCTGCTCGCGCCCGTCGTCAAGATCGTCGGCTACAACATCGGGCCCGAGTTCTATGGCCCGGACAGCGGCGTATTCGTGGCCATGTATCCGGGCGTGGCGCCGGCCCTGGTGGTGGTGGGATTTCTCATGATGGCGCCGCTTCGCAAGGTGCGCTGGGACGATCTCACCGAGAGCCTGCCCGCCTTCCTCACCATCACGATGATGGTGTTCGGCTACGGCATCACCGAGGGCATCGCCATGGGCTGCATCTCGTTCGCGGCCATCAAAACCGCCACCGGCCGGTGGCGCGAGGTTCACCCCGTCATGTACGTGGTCGCCGCGGCC
The DNA here is from genome assembly GCA_016934125.1 of Candidatus Hydrogenedentota bacterium. GTDB lineage: Bacteria > Hydrogenedentota > Hydrogenedentia > Hydrogenedentales > SLHB01 > JAFGTL01. Next base: position 2,951 of record JAFGTL010000750.1, on the reverse strand, counting down.
CTCATCGCGCGGTACGCCTTCCTCGTGTGAGCGCCCGGGCGCGTCAATCCTCGGGCACGCCCTCGACACCGCCCCGGGCGAGCCGATCGATGTTCCAGAGTTTGGCGTACTTCGTGAACACCGAGAATGCGGCCAGCCCGCACAGCACGGCCCCGTGGAGGCCGTCGCGGAACCCTTGCCGCAACACGTACATCTTGAAGAACCGCAGGGGCGGGCGAAACACGAGAGCCGCCAGGCCGGCGCGCTTGCCGCGATCGTAGAGATCCTGCGCCGACCACGTCGTGAATCGCTGGAAGGTGCGGAAGTACTCCTCGAAATTCCGCTTGTCGTCGTGGCACATCACCTCGTCGATCCGGCCCATGGGGCCGTCCACGTCGATGGTGGCATGCACCCGCTGCACGCGGTATCGCCCCTTTTGTGTGCGGAACAGGCGCACGTTGTAGTCGCGATCCCATCCGCAGTGCCGGATCAGCCGCCCGAAGAAATACGACAGCCGCTTGATCCGATACCCGTCCGGGCCGCCCGGGGTGGCGATGATCTCCTGGATACGGCGCGCGAGTCCCTCCGATACCCACTCGTCCGCGTCGAGCACCAGCGTCCATTCCGTATCGATCTGCGGGAGAGCCCAGTTGCACTGATCCGCCTTGTTTCGATACTCGTGGACGACGACATGATCCGAGTAGCGCCGCGCCACCTCATCCGAGCCGTCCGACGTGTTCGGATCGACGATGCAGAAGACATCGTCGGCCCATTCGACACTGCGCAGGCATCGCTCGAGTCGATCCCCGGCATTCGGAATCAGCGTCAATACGGTAATCGCGCTCATCGAGGCCCTTTCGTCGCCTACGCGGCAAGCGTATTCTAGTCGAGCCACGGGTGGGATCCAAGCCTTCGCAAACCCGCGCCCGCTCCGCTACAATGGCGCCGGTGGTTCCGGGGCGGCCGCCCTTGGCGGCGCCACACGGGAGAACGCAGCACATGACGCCGCAGCAGGAGAAGATCGTCCGGGTGGGCCCGGCGGGCTGGGCGTACGACGATTGGAAGGGCATCGTCTATCCTCCGGGGATGCCCCGTTCCCTCCATCCGTTGCAGTATCTCTGCGCCTACTTCGACACCATCGAGGTGAATTCGCCCTTCTACCGCCCGCCCCGCCCGGCCCATTGCGTGGCATGGCTCGCCAAGGTGGCCGCCAATCCACGATTCAAGTTCACCATCAAACTCTGGCGCCGGTTCACCCACGAACGCGACGCCTGGCCGGATCCCAGCGAGATCCGCACGTTCTGTGACGGCATTGAGCCCATCGCCGAGGCCGGCCGGCTCGGCGCGTTGCTCGTCCAGTTCCCCTGGAGTTTCAAGCGCACCCCCGAGAACCGGCAGTGGCTCGCCCGCGTGCTCGATGCATTCGCCGCGTATCCGCTCGCCCTCGAGATCCGGCACGCGTCCTGGAATCGCCCCGAGGTATTCGACGAACTGGCCCGGCGGCGCGTCGCCTTCTGCAACATCGATCAACCCCTCTTCTCGAACTCGATCAAGCCCTCTGCCGAGGTTACGGCCCACGTCGGCTACGTCCGCCTCCACGGCCGCAACGCCGCCGACTGGTTCCGCGAGGACGCCGGCCGCGATGAGCGCTACAATTATCTCTACGATGTCGCCGAACTCGGCGAGTGGCGCGAGAAGATCGAGCGGATCCGCGAGATGGCCGACGAGGTTTACGTGATCACCAACAACCATTACCGCGGCCAAGCCGTGGTCAACGCCTTCGAGATCCAGGACGGGCTCGGGCAACCGCCGGCCGAAATCCCGGCCTCGCTCCTCGAGGCCTATCCCCGCCTCCTGTCCCTCGCGCGGGCGGAGCCCTGACGCCATGGCCGGCCCCGAACCCGCACGGCGCGACGCCCGGCCGGCCCTGTATGCCCTGTTCGCCCTGCCGTTCACGATCCTGACCGCAGCCGTGGCCGCGCCGGGCGGAGACGGTGCGCGGCTCGCCCCCGTCGCCGCGGCCGTGGCCGGCGCCTTCGCACTCGTCACCATCTGGGCCATGGCGGGCACGATCCGCCCCCTCGTTGCAGGGTTCCTCTACGCGCTGTATGCGGCCGCGCCCGTTGCCGCATGGGCGGTTGTCCGCGGCGCGCCCGGCTGGTTTCCACTCCTCGTCGGCCTCGCCGTAGCCATGGCGCTCGCAGGATTCACGCTGCTGGATCGCTGCCGCCGCGCCGCGCAGCCGACTCCCGGATCGGACATGCCCGTGTTCGACGCCGCCTTCCTGGTGAACGCCTCCGCCGTCATGCATGCCGCCTTCGTCGTCGCCCTCGGCACGGCCGGGCTGCTCGCCGGCCTCTCCTTCCGGTTCGCCTTCGGCGTCGGCCTCGTCACCGGCGCGCTCACCGCTCTGCACCTCGCGGCCCGGCGCACGCCCGAGTGCGGCGGCCGGCCTGCCCTGCTCGTCGCTGTCGGATGCGCGAGCGTGATACTATGCCTCTGCGTCCTTTGGGGAGTTGTTCGCGCGAGCCCATAGAGCCACATGCCACCGCGCCACGGCAGAAGGATTCGAGCATGAGCCCATTCACGTCATTCGTGCTATCCGTCGTGCCCTGCGTCGCCGCGACGCCGTGGACGGCCGACCTCGAGCGTCAGCCCGTCCACGCACGGCCCGCCCTGGAAGTGCGCTATACCAGCGGCGCGCGAGACGCCTTCGAGATCGAGGCCGAGGAATACCGCCTGATCGGCGAGTTGCGCGCACCCCACCGCCTCGTCGACGCCGATAACAGGGACGACGAATGGTTGTGGTTCGAGTTGCGCGGCCCGGACGGCGCCACTCACGCCTCCCGGAGCAATCCGGAGCCGTCCCGCATCAACCTCTACCGGCGGGGCCCCTACTTCTGCGAAATCCACTGGCTCGACGTACGGCTGGCCGACGCAAACGGAGCCTTGGCGCCATTGAAGGGCGATCT
>JAFGTL010000749.1 GCA_016934125.1 Candidatus Hydrogenedentota bacterium | reverse complement strand
TTCCCGCGTGCCTGCGCGGCGGCGGTTGTGATATCGTCATACACCCAACATGAAGACGGCGCCCCAGAATCCCGCCCGCCTGCTCGATGCCCTGCGCAAACACTTTGGATTCTCCGCATTCATGGCCGGGCAGGAAGACGTTATGCGCCATGTGCTCGACGGCAAGGACACCGTGGTGATCATGCCGACCGGCTCGGGCAAGTCGCTGTGCTATCAGCTCCCGGCCCTTCTGCTGAACGGCGTGACCCTCGTGGTGTCGCCGCTGATCGCGCTGATGAAGGACCAGGTTGACGGCCTCGCGGCGCGCGGGCTTCCCGCCACCTTTCTCAACTCGTCGCTGACACCGTCCGAGCTGGCCGCCCGCATGGCCGGCCTCGATCAGGGCCGCTTCAAACTCGTCTACGTCGCGCCCGAACGGTTTCGAAACCGGCGCTTCCTGGACACGTTCCAGCGCCTGGAAACCTCGCTCCTCGCCATTGACGAAGCGCACTGCATCAGCCAATGGGGCCACGACTTTCGCCCGGACTACCTGCGCCTGCGGCCGGTTGCCGAGAGCCTGCCGAAGGCGCGCATCATGGCCCTCACCGCCACGGCCACCCCGGAGGTGCGCAGTGATATCGTCAAACAGCTTGCCCTGGGCGAGGGCGGGCGCTCCGAGCCGCAGGTGCTCGTGCACGGCTTCGAACGGCCCAACCTGCGCCTGGTGGTCTCCCGGACCGCCCGGCACGCGGACAAACTGCGCCGCGTGCGGCTTGCCCTCAAGACGTACCCCACCGGCATCGTCTACTGCGCAACCCGCAAGCAGACCGAACGCGTGGCCGCCATGCTGGCGGACACCGGCCAGCCGTGCTGTCTCTATCACGGCGGCCTGCCGGACGAACAGCGCAGCGCCATCCAGGAGAAATTCATGCGCGGCGGCCTGCCCGTGGTCGTGGCCACCAATGCCTTCGGCATGGGCATCGACCGCGCGGACCTCCGCTTCGTGATCCACTGGGACATCCCCGGCAGTATCGAGGCCTACTACCAGGAGATCGGCCGCGCCGGGCGCGACGGCAAGGAAGCACTCTGCGAACTCCTGTTCAACTTCGTGGATGTGCGCACGCAGGAATTCTTCCTGGAAGGCAACAACCCCGCGCCCGAACTGATCAGGACCGCCTGGAACGCCATCCGCCGGGAGTGCGCCGGCGGCCCGGTCACGCGATCCCTGGAAGAGTGGGCCCTGTTCGTGCCCGTCGGCCGCAACGAGATGGCCGTCCGCACCGCCTTCGCCATCCTCGAGCAGGCCGGCCTCATCTCCCGGGAAACCGCGCCTGGAGACAGGACCTATACCACCCGCCTCGTCGAAGGCGCAGACGTCTCGGCCCTCGACGCCCAGCTCACCTACCTCGCGGAAAAACGGCGCCGCGACGAGCGCAAACTCAAGGCCATGCTCCGCTACGTGGATGCGCGCGGCTGTCGGCATGCCTACATCCTGAACTACTTCGGCGAACACAACATCTCCCCGCACTGCCAGGCCTGCGATCACTGCCGGGAAAGCCCGCGCCAGGCAGGACGCGCACCCACGGAAGAGGAATGGGTGCTCGCCCAGAAGATCCTCAGTTGTGTCGCCCGGATGAAGGGGCGGTTCGGGTGCGGGCGCGTCGTGGAGGTCCTGCTCGGCTCGAAGGCCGCGCCGGTGCTCGAACGCAGGCTGGACAAGCTCTCCACCTACGGCCTGCTCAAGGGCCACAAGTCATCCTACGTGCGCGCCGTGCTCGACGAACTGATCAGGGACGGTTGTGCCGCGGTCGCCGACGGTGAGTATCCCCTGGTGAGCGTGACCGAGCGCGGGCTCGCCGCGGCCAACCGGAAGGCGGTTCCATCTCTCGTCTGGCCCGAGTTGCCAAAGCGGAAAGCTCCGGCGGCCGGCGGCATCGACGCTGTCGCAGACAGGCTCTATGATCCCGCGCTTTTCGAGGCGCTCAAGGCGTGGCGCATGCGCACCGCCAAGGCGCAGCACGTGCCCGCCTATGTGATCATGCACGACAAGACCCTCAAGGCCATCGCCGTGGTTCGTCCCCAGACGCTCGCCGAGCTGGAAAACATCAAGGGCATCGGCCCCTCCCGCGTCGCCCGCTACGGCGACGCCCTGCTTGCGATCGTGGACGCCGCGGCGCCGGCCAGCGATGATTCCCGTGAATGATCGGTTGCCCTTCCGTGGGTACTTCAGGTCAGTGACGGGAACGTTTGCGCTGTTTGTGGTAGCCGAAGAAGAAGAGCGCGCCCACGCAGGCCAGCAGGAGCACGGGCGCATAGTCGCCGGGGCTCCTGCTCACGCCAAGGCCCGCGGCCAGCGTGAGCCACAAAGGCGAAATCGGACAGATCAGCATGCGGTTTCGCTCCTCGCTTGGGCCGCGGCGTTCGCCATGATCTGAAGACTACTCCTTCTCCTCTACCTTAACAAGCTGGGCCCGTCGGCACGGTGCCGTTCTCCACCTCGAACGAGATCCCGTCCACGGCCCTGCGCGGGCCGAAATACTTCACCAGCTCCCGGATCCGGATCATGCGCAACCTCCTGCGCTGCCATGCACGAAAAGGCATGTCGACGGAAAAGACAGCTTTCTTGTGCCGGTGCTGGATCTTTATTTCAGCAAAAAAGGCCCGCCCGCCATCAGGCCCGAGCACGGCCGCTTTCCGAAACCCGGCCCTTGCGGTATTATCTTGCCATGATGTTCGCTGCCCGCGGACTGCTGCCCCCCGGGGCGCATTTCGCGGCGCAGTGCCCAGTCCGCTCCACACAGGAGAGTCGCATGCGCAGATTGACGTTGGCCTGCCTGTTATGCCTTTCCGCTGCCCTCAACCTGAAAGCCGCCAAT